>JAYEID010000013.1 GCA_034659915.1 Patescibacteria group bacterium | reverse complement strand
ATGCACAGTACACAATGCACTGTTTACTGTATACCATGTATTATATACTATATACTATATACTATATACTATATACTATATATTGTATATTGTGTATTGTGTATTGTGTATTGTGTATTGTGTATTATCCATTGTATTATATGGTATAATCCGAATACAAACTATAGTCTGAATACAAAAACAAGGAGTTAGTAGGCGGGTAGGATTTCAATCATATCTTTTGCAGAAAAATGTGGATAGCATCTCCAAGAGTAAAGTTTCTTAATTTCTTACACATGCTATTCATTTTGGGGCTTAGCTTAAAGAAATATTCACCTCTTCTAAAGAATCCTTCACATCTTGAATTACAGTAGAAAGAACATCTTCCCATACATCTTCTACTAACATTGCGCAATCTTCAAAAATACCAATAGTGGTAGGTACATCTACCTCATCCCCTTCTGGCAATCCGGCAGCCATATCTTTCCAAATTCTTACTAATCCACCAACAGAAAAAATCTGGTATTCATGTAAAGGTTTTAGCAAATAATTAACATCACGCAGAACTAAAGGAGCTTCTTTTCCAAAACAGTTTGCCAAAAAGCGTGCTGTTCTTTCCCTGTCAATGTTCTTAAAAGTGTCATCTAACTGGTTACAAAATTTCTCGTGATGGCGGAGAATTTGTACATCAAAACCCCACCAAAGATAATTGTGAAAACGTGCTTTCTTGGCTACTTCCAAAGGAATATTAGAAGCATGGGCAATTCTCTTGCCCAAAGAATCCCGGTGCTCTTCAAATCTTTCTTCCAGCACGCGGCTGTGTTTATCGGCACCGTACTGTGCGCTGTGGCAAAGCATACCAAGAGCTACATCCCGCCGCTCGAGGGCATGTTTTTCTAAGTGTTTTAAAAATTTCAAACCTCCCTCATGAATTTCTTCAAATTCAAAAACTGTATTAGGAACAAAGGGGACAATATCGGGAAGGTAAGAACCGAGAACAAGATCGGGGTTCATTCTCCCGCAAACTTCTGTTGTCACTAGAGGATGGCCTAATATGTTCATAAAGAAAATCCGACAGCTGGCAGAGTAATCCGTAATCCTTTCTAATTTCGGCAATTCCCCAGAACCAGGTTCTGGGACCGGTCTTAGAACCTGGTTCTTTTCCTTGCCGAAATTTCAACGCTCAAGCTCACTCGATAAAAGACCTTGGATAAATTTAATTCCGTACCAGATGTGGGTGACGAAAATAGCGGGAATAGTAAGAAGGGCAACTCTCCAATCGCATTCGTGTTCGTAAACCCAAACTGCTGTCAACAAAAGAAGGACAAAGTAAATAGTAACTAGTAACCCGTAACTAGTAATAAGGAGAGAAGAAATTTTTGAGAAAAATGGAGAAATTGCCAAATTTAAAAAAGGGGTCAGAAACAGGAATAGGGTAAAAACTGAAGGCACAAAATAGGCAAGTCGAAAAGATGTTTCAGGTAAAGCTCTGGCAAAGTAGCCCCGGTGCTGACCGTAACGCCCATTCTGTCGCAGATGCGGCACAAAAATGTCCCGACGGTGGTGATATACCAAAACTTCTGGATCATAAACTATTTTTTTACCAAGCCCGTGTGTTAAATCCAAACAAAGTTTGGTATCTTCGCCAGGCCAATAATGAGAATCATACCCACCTACTGCTTCGTAATCACTTTTCCGCACCAATAAATTCATGGAAGGGTAATCATCTACCTCCCTTTTTTCCTGGGGAATAAAGCGGTGTGTAACATTACCTCCGCCGAGTAGAGAAGCAGAAACCCAACCACTAACCTTTTTATACACACTATCGTTTGGCGGCGTTACTCCCGGCCCACAAACCGCAGCAATCTTTTCATTTTCAAAATAGGGGACAGCGTTTTTAAGCCAATCCTTGCGGGGGTAAGCGTCGTCATCAATAAATACTAAAATATCTCCCTTAGCCGCCTCTGCACCCATGTCCCGTTTATCTGCCGGGCCAGTTTTTGGATAGGTGGGAATAATCCGAATATCATCCTCAAACTCTTCCCCACCCTCGTATTTATCCGGCAGAACAATTACTTCAAAATTAGGATAATCCAAAGCCAAATGCTTAGGCACCGCCTCGCGAATGTAGTCGTTAATCTCTTTAACCGGAATTATTATTGAGACAAAAGGACCCTTCATAATTTAAAATTTCTATTAAAAATACTAGGAAGTCTCTTCCGATTGTTTACGCGTTAAAAGATCACCCAGAATAAAACTTGCAACCTTATCGACTGTGGTAACCGGGTACTTATCCAACATTTCTTGGCGATCTTCGTAGGATAAATCGTAGTAACCGAGGATTTTCAACCGGTAAAAGACGGCGAGCGTGTCCAAAAGGCAGTTTTTTAGTGACCGGGGAGAAACAGCCGTAGAAATCTTAAGATCCAACTTAACGGGAGCTTCCATAATCGAATATCCGTAATGGTGGGCAAGCGCCAGAAGCTCAATATCAAAAGCATACCTTTTCACCAGAACCAAGGGCATTATTTTTTCCAGCACTTCCCGCCGGAAAGCTTTGATTCCTACCTGCGTGTCTGTAACGTTCAAATTAAAAAGCAAGCGAACCAAAGTTTGAGCAGCAAAACTAACCAACCGCCGGTGCCAGGGGTAACTTACAGTAGAATCTGGGTGGCGCTTAGAGCCAATTATCATATCTGCACCATTACTATTTAGAAGGCCAAGAAAGTCAGTGATTTGCTCAGGAGGAAAATCCAAACCAGCATCAAAGAAAACAATTTGATCGCCCTGACTTTTACCAAATCCGTATTTTAACGCATGCCCTTTTCCCTGATTATTTTGGTAAGAAAACACCCGCACGTAATCATCTTCTAATTCTTTAGCTACATCGTATGTTCTATCCACAGAACCATCGCTAACTACTACTAATTCATACCGCTCACCTTGGCTATTAAAATAATCGCGGAGTGTCTTAATAGTATCTTCAATTGTATTTTTCTCGTTATAAGCAGGGACAATAATCGAAATCATATATTTTTAAGAAACGGGTCTCGGGTTCCGGGTTCCGGCAGCATAAATCCAAAGTAGGGCAACAAGAACTGTTAGAGCCACCCCAATATTAACATGTATCACTTGCTGCAAATTAGCATGAAACTGCCAAATTAAGAAAATTTGCAAAAGAGCTGCTCCTGCCAAAGTAAATAAGAAGCGAAAATCTCGAATAGAAAGGAAAAACTGAATCAGGAAATTAACTAAAGAAAAAAGCCCCATAAACAAGGCAAAGGAACTAAGATAGGGAGTTACCTCTGCATAAGAAGCTCCAAAAAAGGTATGGACTAGCAAAGAAGGTATTAGGGTGTAGGCAAGCCACCCTAAAAAAGCACCCGCCAACACTAAAGCAAAAGACTTTTTAAACACGCCACTAAAATCTTGTCCTTGTTCTAGTTTTTCTGAAACCATAGGGAACATTACCATGGCAACTGAGCTAAACCCAAAATAAATAATTCTACCCAAGGTTACAGCAGAACTGTATATCCCTGCTTGGTGGGAGGTAAAAAAGTGCTTAACCAAAATTACATCTGTATTGTAAAGAGATTGGAAACAAAGCAAAACCAAGACAGTGGGGGCAGCATATGCTAAAATTTCGCGAGAAGAAAAGGAATTTTTCTTAAAAGGCCAGCGCAGGTTTTTGCGCAGCAACACAATCGCTACTAACAAACCCAATAATGAAGAACCAACCAGCCCGCCCACTGCTCCAAAAACTCCCCAACCCATAAGCACAAATCCCACACCCAACGCTAATTTAAGAAAAGTGGTAAAAAGAGAAACAAAGGAAAAAGCTTTAAACCTAAGAAGGCCTTGCAAAAAGCCTCGAGGTGAAGAACCTAAAAGAGAAACAAAAATAAATAGGAAAAATAAGACCACTAGCATGGAATCAGGAATTTTCAAAAATGTAGCTAGCTTTCCCCTAAAAACAATAGCCAATCCGAAAATAAAAAGCCCAAATATGGATACCACTTTAGTAGCCCAGTACAGGGCGTGTGTTACAGCATCAAAATCTTCGCGAGCCTTATACTTAGAAGCAAATTTGGTAGCAGTGGTCACTAAGGTACTTCCAGGAACACTAGTAAGATAAGAAAGTGAAATCAAGCTCATTAATACCCCGTATTCTGCTGGAGCAAGAAACCTTCCCATTAAAAGATGGAAAAGGTAGTTCATAGCCGCGCTCCCAATACTAGCCACAAAAACAAGAAATGATCCACGAAAAAGCTGGTCAGAAAATAATAAATTAATTTTTGAATTCAATATGTTTTTAACACTCATAAAACTTAAAATTTAAACTTTGGAGCTCGAAACACCCAAAGACTGGTAGATTTTTTCAATCTGAGCTGCTTGTGCATCCCAAGAATAGTTTTTTTGAATCTCTTCCACAGCAACTTTTTGTCCCTTAGCTACAATTTCTTGCACCTTGTCACTAATCAGTCCCGGCTCCAAGCTTTCCAAAAACTCTAGCCCTTTAATCTTTTCCTCAATTTCAAACCCAGAAGCAAGGACAGGAACACCTGAGGCTAAAGCTTCCAATACCACTTTGGGTAGCCCTTCATAAGAAGAGGGTAGCACAAACACAGAAGCTATCTGATAAATTTCGGGGAGTTTTGGATATTCAATATAACCTTTGAAAGCAACCCTTTCTTCTAAGTTCAATTCCTTAACCATATCCCGCAAGCTCTCTTCGTAACCCTTGTCACCTTTTCCCACAATAGTTAGGTAATATTCTTGGGGAAGGTGCGCTAAGGCATCAATCAAAAGATGGACATTCTTCCGGGGCTGCAAAGCACCAACGTAGAGAATTGATTTCGCCGCATTCCCTAGCCCCTGGGGCTGCGGAAAAGAAGCCCCAGGGGCTTCTCCTGCGGCGAAATCCCCACTCGGGGGGGTAAATACAGCAACATTGACGCCGTTTTCAACAACCTCTAACTTCTCCGTATCTGCCCCGTAATATTGAACAGCCTCTTCCCGCACGCGTGAACTTACACATATTACTTTATCCGCAACTCGAACTCCTAACCAATCAGAAAATTTGTGGATTGGCCATTCCCAATAACGCGTCCAGAAATCAAGGTTTTTTTCAGGGCTCGGCCGGCCCGATTCCCCAACCTCCGGGGTTGGATCCGCAGAAACCCCGGAGGTTTTTCCTCGGGCCGGCCCCATTAAACGAGCCTCTCGCCCCGCAGCAGTAATATGCAAATGCAAAATATAAGGAGTTTTATCCAACCAACCAAACAAAACTTTATAAATATTAAAACAAGCAGTTATATGACCATGCCCGTGAACTATGTCCGGTCCCTGCCCGGTCAGCTTTAGCCATAGATAACCGAGAAGAACACAAGGTGCTGTGGTTAGAAAAAGGCTGAGCTTGCGCAGTGCACGGGGGAAACGGAATACCTCCAAGGAACCGAACGATTCCCTAGTCTTTTCAAAGGAAGATTCTATCGCGTCGTCGTCAGAACTCCTTGCTCCAGAATGACCTCTCTTATAAACAGATGTCACTCTGGAAGGCTCATTCTGATGAGCCTGATAGAGTCTTCCTTCATCTTCTTCTATCGTCCCCAATTCCCGAAAACCACCACCACAAAACACAACTATATCGTGACCCAGCCTTTGCTGTGCCTTGGTAAGTTCGTAAGGTCCGGGAGTAAGCCCATCCCAAGGTTCCGGCCACTCATATACAAGACGTAGTATTCGCATTGTATTAAATGTTATACGATATCCGGTATCCGATATCCGTTATTCGGAATGTCCCTTCTTTTGTTTACGCAAAAAACGTATATAACCATTAATAAGCGCTTTTGATTTTTCACAATGTTCGATAAGCTCCTCACAATCTTCCTGAGAACATTGGCCTAAATCCTGAGCCGCAATAATATGGTTATGGGTCTCCTCCACAGAACCCCGTGCATTACGACAAAACTGGATTGCTTCTTGCCAGTAATATCTACCATAACCCTCAGCGATATTCGCAGGAGCAGAAGAACTAGACCTCTTAAGCTGGGAGATACGATTATACTTCTCCTCTGCCGGTAATAGCTTACAAAAATCATACACCATTATCATAAGTTCATGACATACCTGCCAAACTTCCAAATTTTGAAAACCCTTTTTCTCAGGCATTCTCTCTTTCGGATATCGAATTACTGATAACGGATATCGTTTCCTTTACCATACTTTCTTGGCTAAATTTTTCTTTTGCCAAACCTCTTGCTTCTTCACCTATATGTTCCCGCAATTTATCATCCTTTAAAACTTTAATCAACTCTTCAGAAAGCTCCTCCACATTTCCCGGTTCGACCAAAAATCCGGTCTTGCCATCTTCCACTGCATTGGGAATACCCCCAATTTTTGAAGCTACCACAGGCAACCCGCTGGCCATTGCTTCGGGTAATGTCATGGGCAAACCTTCTTGCCTGAGTGATGGTAACACAAAAACATCCGCCGCCGCGTAATACTTAGGCACGTCCTCATAAGGAACTTTTCCCGTGAAAATTACTTTGTCCGCAATCCCCAGCTCTCCCGCAAGTTTTTTTAATTCACCTAGATACTTGCCATCCCCCACAATTATTAATTTGAAATTTGTCTGCCAGCCGGCGGATTGGGATTTGATATTTGAAACTGCTCTGAGCAGTTTCCCAAGTCCTTTTTCTTTTTCAATTCGCCCAACATACAATAACACCTTGTTATCTTCTCCAACTTCCAGCTCTTTCCTAATTTTGGATTTCGTATTTCGTATTTCGAATTTGTCAATTTCTATTCCATTATATATAACCTCCACCTTTTCCTCCGGCAAGAAGTATTCCTTCACCAAGGATTCTTTAACCAAGTCCGAAACCGCAATCACCTTATCCGCGCGCCGCAAGCGAATCTGGTCTTGAATATAAATTTTAATTCCGTAAGGAACCAGTCTGAAGAAAAAGAATAACAACTGCTTTAACAAATTAAAAACACGAAATACTAAATTTGAAGCTCCAAATAAATCCGAATTTCTAAACCCTAAATGCTTTTGTGTCTGTAACTTATAATTTATGACTTGTTTGGGACTTCGTCCGCCGGCCGGCGAATCGTATTTCGAATTTGAACAGAGGGATTTCCACCTTGTTTTAAGTTCCCCTAAAATTGTCCCGTGCTGGATTACAATGCAAGCCGGCGAGGAAAAAAGTCCGGCTTTGGGACCGGTCTTAAAGCCGGACTTTGGGGAATCGCCGGCTTTTTCCTTGGAAAGTTCTTTCAATAATGTTTCTCCGCCGCATTCCCCAGCCCCTGGGGCTGGTTCTGCAGAAGCCCCAAGGGCTTCTCCTGCGGCGGTTGAGAATTTCCTAGCCTTTAAATAACCAATAACCCTCTGCCCGGCCATACTTTGTAAAATTACGGCATCAAAAGGATTCTTTTCGTGGAGTTCTTTAAACAACCGCGTGCTTACCCGAAACCATTTCTTGGAATACTTCCCCGCCGGAGCATCAAGAAAATAATAAGTAAGTTCCGACAAATCCGGGTTCTCAACCCGCCCAAGGAAAAACCTCTCCCGACCAGTCGGGGGAGGTTGGGAAATTGGGCGGAGTTCTCCTCGGCCGTGATTCTCCGGAGCCGGAGCAATAACTACTACCTCGTGCCCTGCCTCAACGAGACCCTCACAAAGGAGCTTGTTTTGGGTTTCCAAACCACCGTAATTTTTGTTAAAAGTAGTAGATTTAATAAAAACAGCTATGCGCATCTCCCCCATATACTAGCACAAAAGAACCTTTAGCTCAGCCTAATTTACTACTATTGAATAGCAAAGTTTAATCCCCTGCCCACGATTGATATTATAGGGTATTTATGGTGTACTATGGATAGGTGAAATCAACGAAAACGCTGCGGTAAAGAGCAAAAAAGGAGAAAGGAAAATGGCAGTTCTGAAACTGTGGGAATCGGGATCGGCAAACGGTAATCCCTCATACGAGGGAATCCTGGCCGTAGAAGCTGAGGAAGGAGTTACCATTGGTCGCCCGACTATAGATCCGGAATACAGTCACGTTGTGAGTATTCCCGGATGCGGACCCAACGCAGGGATCCTCGGTGTGTCGCGCGAACACGCGCGCATCAGCTGGAATCCAGAAAATGGGTTCATGATCGAACCACACCGCGGTAAGGTGAGGCTCGACGCCCTGGAAAACGTTATCCAGGAACCAAGTATCCTGGAAACAGGTTCTCTGATCTACTTCGGCCCCATAAGCGTTTGGGCCGAAATCATTGATTAGTGGATCAACGCCGCGCGGCGGCTTCTATGTAATCTACAGAACATACATAGGAGTCGCCGCCTCATACTTCCCCCTACTCTTCCGTTTCATTACAAAATTCATCTTTTGGACAGCAATTGGGAGCACCCAAAATTCTTTCCATTGCATAATTCCCTACAAAACAGCAAATATCTTCTTCCTCATGCCAAAAACAATAAAGTTTATTCCCGCACCCTTCTTTTGTTTTAAAACTTAAACAACGCTCCTCAACAGCTAAACAGCTTTTAGCTTCATCTTGGATATTAGTTTCGTAAACATAGCGGAGGAAGAAATAGCCAATTAGGGGAACAACTAGAAAGAAGAATATAAAAACTAAATTCCTAAGCGTTAGATGTTCAGGGTAACTAGGGCCCTCTTCCATATTATTAAACAAAAGGATTACAAATCTGCCTTCAGAATACCTTTTTAGTTTTAATGCTGTCAACTATAACCGCTGGGGTGTGTGGAGTGCCATTTCCACGCAGATTCAACTATTTCTTTGGTTCCATACTTTGCCTGCCACCCCAAAACCTCATTAATCTTCTCTGTTGATGCCCATTTGGCAGAAGGTTCTCCTTCTCTTTGTTCACCTTTTTCTCGGGGCAGTTCTTTACCACTTACTCTTTCCACTTCCTGCACAATTTCCAAGACCGTTGAACCACTGCCCTTGCCAACGTTAAAAGCGTCACTCTGACCGCCCTCCTCTAGATAATCCGAAGCCCGTACATGAGCATCCGCAATATCCAAGACATGAGTATAGTCACGAATTGGAGTTCCGTCGGGAGTATCTAGATCTGTAGCACAAGTAAGCTTAAATTCTCGTTTGCCCATTTCCCCAAGGATTGCCGCCGGAACCAAATGTGTTTCGGGATCGTGGTCTTCCCCCATAGAACCGTCCAGAGCTGCACCAGCAGCATTAAAATAACGGAGGGCTATATAACGAAAGTTGTAAGCACGTGCGTACCAACGTAAAATTTTCTCAAACATTACCTTTGTTGCACCGTAAGGATTGGTAGCTTGAAGAGGCATTCCCTCTGTCAAAGGCAGAGTTTCCGCTTCTCCGTAAACCTCACTGCTGGAAGAAAAAATAAACTTATCAATATCAACTGAGAGCGTAGCAGAAAGGAGATTCAACCCACCACCAATATTATTTTCAAAGTATTCCTGGGGATCCTTCATTGAGGGACCAACAGCCGTAAACGCGGCAAAGTGCATCACCGCATCAAAAGAAGAATCCAAAGCCTGCGCCACTTCTTCCTTATTACGAAGATCTCCCTCAATTAGAGGCACCCCCAACAACTCGGCTACTTCGGGGTGACCTTGCCCCAAGTGGTCAAAAATAACCACGTCGTGACCTTCTTCTTTGAGTTTTTTTGTGGCAAAGGAGCCAACGTAACCGGCTCCACCGGTAACAAAAATTTTCATAAAATTTAATCAAATATACAACCTTTTTAACACACAAGAGCTGCAAAGGCTAGGGGGCACCGTTTCCGAAAGTATAGAAAAATTTGCGTGCAATCGTCAGCGGTCTAATTCAAGTTTAGAGGTAAATTTTTCTCTAAGTGAGCTTTTCAACAAAATAAACTATTACAGGCGAACGGCTTTCGGAAACGCGTGCCGGCAGTCTTTGTTATTAGACTCCCCGCTTTAGCGGAAGCCACCATTCTCTATTAGTTCTATACCATTCCACCGTCTTTTTCAAAGCTTGTTCAAAAGAATACTCAGGTTCCCAGCCAAGCTCAGACTTAATTTTAGAAAAATCAATCGCATATCTCCGGTCGTGCCCCGGCCTGTCTTCAACGTATTCAATATAAGATTCGTCTTTACCCATAACTTCCAAAATCTTCTTGGTTAGCTCAATATTGGAAAGCTCATTACCACCGCCTACAAGATATGTCTCCCCTACCTCACCTTTTTTCAAAACCAAATCAATTGCCCGGCAATGATCCTCAACAAAAAGCCAATCCCGCACATTTTTCCCATCTCCATAAAGAGGCACCTTTTTATCTTCTAATAAATTGGTTACAAATAGGGAAATTACCTTTTCTGGATGTTGATAAGGTCCAAAATTATTTGAACAGTTGGTAATAGTAACGGGTAAATCGTATGTATGGTAATAAGCGCGCACCAAATGATCAGCAGCGGCTTTTGAAGCAGAGTAGGGGCTGTGTGGGGCGTAGGGAGCATCTTCTGTAAACTTTTCGGGGTCACTTAATTCCAAAGAACCGTACACCTCATCCGTACTAATTTGGTGGAACCGCTCTATACCTAATTCCAGCGCAGCATCCAAAAGGACTTGAGTACCAACAATGTTGGTCTGCACAAAAACCCGAGGGCCTTCAATTGACCGGTCAACGTGACTTTCGGCAGCAAAATTGACCACCACATCTACATCTTCCATCAATTGTCTTACCAAACCCCTGTCACAAATATCTCCCTCCACAAACTCGTAACGATTATTTCCTTCCACATCCCGCAAGTTTTCCAAATTCCCGGCATAGGTGATTTTATCCAAATTAACTATCTCGTCTTGGGAATATTTATCTAACCAATAATGTATAAAGTTGGAGCCGATGAACCCAGCTCCACCAGTAACAAGCAGTTTCATTTAACTAATAACATTCCCTATAAACAAAGGCTAGGAAAGACCCGTCCTTGCGAACGCTGTTTACACAAGGTCGATCTGGCTTTGATCTCCAATTACCATGCGCAGTGTTCGGGGAAGTCTTTTCCCCCGAGAAACAAAAGCTTCTTTGCCAATTATAGATTCGTCCAATCGGGCGGGTAGGTTCAAAACCTCGGCATTTTCCAACACAATTGAGTTTTCAATTTCACTCTCCACAACCACAGCACGATCCGAAACAGCAGTATAGGGTCCAAGATAGGAATCTTTCACCCGCACATCCTTTCCAATTATTAGTGGTCCACGTAAAAGAGTATTTCTGATTTTGGAACCGCGCCCCACTGCCACACACCCTCTCACTTCCACATCCTCCAAATCCCCTTCCATTTTTTCCTCCAAATGTCTTAACACTAAGTGATTTGCTGCTAACAAATCCTCGGGCTTACCGGTATCTTTCCACCACCCACTAACATTTTCATAAATAATTGGGTAATTTTTTTCAATTAAATACTGGTGCACGTCAGAAATTTCCAGCTCACCACGTTCCGAAGGTTCTATTTGTTCCACAGCTTCCCAAACCTTAGGTGTATAAAAATAAACCCCAGTTACGGCAAAATCACTTTTAGGTTCTTTGGGCTTTTCTTCAATTCCTACAATCTGCGTACCTTCTGTTTCTGCCACCCCAAACCTTCCCGGATCTGGTACCTCCGAAAGCAAGAGCAAGGCTGCCGCATCTTCATTTTCAAATCTCTTAGCATAAGGAGCTATTCCCCCAGCCAAGATATTATCACCCAAATAAAACAAAAAGGGTTCGTCCTCCAAAAATTCACGGGATATTTTTAGACAATGGGCAAGCCCCAGAGGCTCTTCCTGCTCAATGTAAGTAATGTTCAAATCAAAATCCTCACCACTACCCAAAACTGCTTCCACCTCAAAACGAGTCTCATTAACAATAATGCCCACTTCGGAAATACCTATATCCCGCACCGCTTCTAAGGCGTAGAAAATCATAGGTTTATTGGCAATAGGAATAAGATGTTTATTTGAGGTATGAGTTATTGGTCGGAGGCGAGTGCCCCGCCCCCCAGCAGTAATTAAAGCCTTCATAGACTAATCCACCAGCCGGCGGAGTAACTCGTTATCCGTAATCCGGAAAATAGACCTATTACACGCCGACGCCGAGATATTCAAAACCGTGATCTTCTAATTCTGTGGGATCAAACATCCTTTTGGCATCGAAAACGAGACTGGCGTTCATTTTCTTGCAAACTTTTCCCCAATCCAAATCTTCAAATTCATCCCATTCGCAAAGAACTGCGATTACGTCTGCTTCTGCTGCAGCTTGATAAGGATCTTCTGCATAGTTAACCTCAGACAATACCTTTTTTGCTTCGGGCATTCCCATTGGATCATAAACACTTACTTCTGCGCCACCTTCTTTCAATGCTTCAATAAAAGGCACGGCTTGAGAACCCCGCATATCGTCAGTCCCTGGCTTAGCTGTCAGTCCCAAAACAGCAACCTTCTTGTTTTCTAAACCGCCCAAAGCATCTGTAACTTTGGCTACATATTTAGCTGGACGAGCACGGTTGTATTGGTCTAGCTTAGAAAAGAGGTTATCATCATCTACATATTGTTCAAACAAAGCTCCAAGAGCAGCAACATCTTTGGGGAAGCAATAACCGCCGTAACCAATTCCCGGATACCAGTAATGGCTCCCGATCCGGGAATCTAGCCCAATACCTTCAATCACATCTTGAACATCTGCTCCCACCTCTTCACAGAGATTAGCGATTTGGTCAATAAACCCAATCCGCAGAGCAAGATAAGCATTAGCTGCATATTTAATAATCTCGGCACTTTCTACACTAGTCCGCACAATAGGCGCGCCTAAAGGTTTGTGGAGTTCCTCCAAAATCCCATAAGCCTTATCGCTAGGAGTCCCAATAACAACCCGGTCTGGATCCTGGGTATCGGAAAGAGCAGTTCCCTCACGCAAAAACTCGGGGCAAGAAGCAACTTCAAAATTAGCTTGGGGATTTTCCTTTTCAATAATTTTTGTAACTAAAGAGGCCGTGCCCGGAGGAACTGTACTTTTATCAACTATTACTGTGTATTCATTTCGAAGAAAGGGAGCCAGCTCTTTTGCGGCAGCTTTAACTTGAGAAAGATCTGCACCGCCATCGCCACTTATGGGAGTACCAACAGAAATAAACACAACTTCGCTATTAGGAACCGACTTTTCGTAACTAGTAGTAGGAATAAGCCTCCCTGCCTCAACATTTCTCGCCAAAACCTCATCCAAACCAGGTTCATAAAAGGGAACTTTACCCTTCTTCATCATTTCAACTTTATCTTGGCTGCGGCGCACTACCCAAACCTTGTTGCCAAGGTCAGCAAAAACTGCACCACTTGTCAAGCCGACATATCCGGCCCCTAAGAACGTTAAATTCATAGTTAAACGTAAAACAATACTTTACTACTTCTTTACAAAACTTTACTACACTTAACACTCGTAAAGAATAGTAAAGTGTGGAAAAGTACAGTTAAGAATTGTACAATCCCCGCAAATCATTGATTCGAACTCGTAAAACGTCCCAAAACATGCGCCAAGCGTTGTAAAGAAAATTAAACCGCGTAGTTTCCACATGTTTCCAGGTCACCGGCATCTCTTTAATTTTATACCCAAATTTCCGCGCCAAGTAAAGTACCTCCACATCAAAAGCACCGAAGAAGGGTTGAGAAATTTCTTTATCTGTACCCCCGTAAACCGTAAGTGCTGAAAAAATCCTATCTGCTGCTTCCTTAGTAAACATCTTAAAACCACACTGAGTATCTTCAATACCAGGAATAGCAATAAGTTTAATCACAAAATTAAAAACACGCCCAACAAAATGCCGGTACCAAGGCTCATCTACCCTTTTGGCGCCAAAACCCTGGCGAGAAGCTATTGCCACAGAGAACTCGTGATCCCTGAGCCACATTAGCAACCTATCCGCATCTTCAATAGGTGTAGCCAAATCTGCATCAGAAAAAAGAACATAATCACCTTCTGCTACCAACATACCGTCGCGAACTGCAAAACCTTTGCCTCGGTGTGGTTTTTCTAAAAGCTTTAAATTTTCTCGATCTCCAAAAAACTCTTGCACTTCAGAAACAGTATCATCATCCGACCCATCATCAACAACTATTACCTCACCATCAAAATCCTTCTCTTCCAAATAATCAAAAACCTTAGCCAAGGATTTACGGATATTTTCTTCCTCGTTGTAAGTAGGAATAACAATAGATAAATACATAAGGTTCCGCCAGCTGGCGGAAAATTACAAATCACAAAATCCAAATTCCAAATAAGAAAGAGGTTTTGCGGCCTGCGTTTGTCTGAGACCAGTTAAAGGGTAAAGCGAATCATATTCTATCATTCCGAGTGATCCCGCCTCTTGTCGGGAGAATCGAGGAAGCTAGGGCCGTAGGCCCGCATACCGCTCAGCGGAAAAACCGCTCCGCTAGATTTCTCCACTCGCCGTAAGAACGTCTCGGTCGAAATGACAGCCCCTAGAATTAACCTTCACCAAAGATCTTCGTTAATCTATAGTTTACCAAAAACCCCAAGGTATCCAAAATCGTAGACACGGGCATTTTTGACTGACCGCGTTCCCGATCCGTAAAATGGATAGGTACTTCAGCAAATTTCGCGCCCACACCATGAGCCCGACAAACAAGCCCAATCTGAAAAGCATAACCGTCTGGTAATCCTTCAAAATCAATTTTTTCTAAAACCTCGCGCCGCATAGCACGAAAAGCTGGAGTCTGATCATGCACTTCCCAAACACCAAGAATCCGCGCCAGCAAGTTTCCAAAAAAACTCAAAAATTTCCTATGCAATCCCCAGTTTGAGGGAATAGAACCACCTTCCACATACCTAGAACCAATAACATAATCTGCACCGTTTAAAACTTTAGAAACAAGCCGAGGAACATCTTCTGGATTATGAGAAAAATCCGCATCCATAGTAACCACCACATCTGCCTCCAATTTCTCAAGGGCATAACGAATTCCTCGAATTGTATCTGCTCCCAAACCTTGTTTGGGACCAGAAATTATACGCAAATTATCAAACTCTTTAATTTTTTCCCTAACCACGTCACCTGTGCCATCAGGAGAGTTACTATCCACAACCAATATATTAAAACTTTCTAGTTCTTCCTGCTCAGCAATAAAATTAGTAAGAATTTTCTCCAAAGAATCAATAAGAGGGCCGATGTTATCTGCTTCATTATAGGTAGGAATAATAATAGTAGTACTCATTTCAATTAAAAAGAAACCACACAAATAGAAAGGGGTTTCCAATAAGGTATAACCAAAACTGTAAATAAAAGGTTAGCACAAACCAGCAAAAATCCAAAATCTAGTCTATTCTTTTAGGAGTTTGAAGAGGGGAAACAAGCTTGTTTCTAGTACCAAATAAAAATTTAACAACGCGAAAAATAAAGCTTTCCTCTAAATCTTGCTGCCCCAAAACTTCTGCCGACAAAGAGCTTTCAAGAGTAGCTATTTTTTCCAGATCAAAAAATCCCTCCGACTCTGCGCTTAAGCCATATTCCAAACTTTGAACCCAATTTCTTTGCCTCTTTGACAAATCTTGCAGCTTTTCCAAAGCCTGCGGGCTAGAATAATTCTCTTTGGAACTTTCCAAAACATTTTCCCCCAGTACCAACTGCTGAAGCAATTCTTTTCTAACCTCAGGATCGTCCCCGGCATGTTTATACGACTCCTCCAAAAGCTTGGCTCGCTCTTGGTAAATTTTCTCTATTCTCTCCACATTTTCCCTTCTCGTAGCTACTTGTATTGCTTCCCCCAACCGTTTCCCTGCAAACTGTATTGCTAACAAAGCTTTTTCCCGCGAGCTACTTTCGAAAAAAATTCGAGTCCTTTCCCATGCTAATCTCAACAAACCCAGCGGGGAGCCGGGAATAACCCTAACCAAGGGCTTTTCAGACAAAGAAAATTCAATTTTTACTTCAGAAAAACTACTAGTATCCTTTTCTTCCTCTGCATAAACGCAAAGAGGAAACACTGCTAAACTAGCAAGACTCAAGAAAAGGAAAAGAAAAAAGGTAGCAACACGCCTATTCATAATTAGGAAACTGTCAACCAAACCCGCACAATTTAATAACGTACTGCCAGAAGGAAAATTACTATAACTAACCCAGCAATCAACAAATAATCTAAGAGCACCTCCCAATCAAATTCATCTTCCAAAATATGATGAGCAGCACCCCACACAATATAAAAAATTGCTGCCCCAATTACTACCCATAACTGCAGCGCGGGTTGGCCCCGGAAAAAGTAAAGCAAAAAGCCACCTAGCAACAAAACCACGAACAAAGCTATGTAAAATAAAGCATAAAGTGTTTTTCCCATCTTAACTAAGCATTACTTTCTATAGTACAGTACCTACTTGCGAATACCAAATACCAAAAAGCAAAAATCCAAGAAAAGCAAGGTGCGCCAATGTTCTCAAAGTAAGACGAAGATCTCTCCGCTTAGAAACTACTACAGCATCTAAGAGAAATAGTATTGCAAGAAAAGCAGCACAAACAAACCCACCAGTAAGAGCAAAATCTCGCCAATTAAAATCCTCAAATCTCTGAGCCATTGGGGTACCAGCAAAAGCTTGACCAGTTATTGAAGGCTGGTGGCTCTCCTGAGGAGCAAGCTCAATCTCCGTTTCTTGTGGCTCTGCTTGACTTGTATCTAACTCTTCTCCAGCAACTGAAACCTGTGCTGCCTCCCCACTCTCTTCCCCACCCACACTAGCCAAATACGAAGGCTGGGGCGTACCAAACATCTGAACTACCAAGGTAGTCTTAAAACCATTTAATTCACCATTTACCACAGCCACACCTATCTCTTCAAACTGTGAGTTTGCAATATTGTCGCGGTGAGTAGGAGAATTCATCCAAGCTCTAACCACAGAAGCAGAGTGGTCAAAATCTTTTGCCAAATTCTCTCCAGCTGAAAGGTATACATAACCAGCCTGATCAATAAAATCCCACGGCTCTAAGCCATCAGGAGAGTTGTGCGCCCAATAATCTTTTAAAAACATATCCCGGGCCTTAGCCTCTGCAGCTTGTTTTAAAACAGCATTTGATTCTAGCGGCGAAAGGCCCAGCTTTGCCCTCTCCTGATTAGTAAGCTCAATTACTTCCCTAGAAGAAATATCAGTAGCATAACCCAAAACTCCAGGAAATTGAGCATCCAATCCAACTAAAGTAAGAAAAAGCAACGCAAAGAAGGAAAAATAAGCAATAAGAGCCGGTCTTTGGATAAGACCAGCGCGATGGGTACCGTCAGAATCGGGCAGGACTTGTTTCTTAACAAAACTGGGCGGGTATACTCTCGGCATTACATTTCAAATTGTACCAAAACCCCCTCTCAAAACCAACCCCCCCCTCTTATAGACCTCGGAGGTCTAAGAAAACCTCGGAGGTCTAAGAAAAGGACCTTGACCTTAAAAACTTAAGAGGTTAAATTAACTATAAGTGTGGCTACAAAACCAAGAGCCTTTGACACCAACCAATACTTCCACATTTATAACTGTGGGGTGGAGAAACGCAATATTTTTGAAGAAGAAAGTGATTTCCAGCGCTTCTTGGACGCCATCAACTTTTATCTTTACAAGCAGAGAACTTGTTTTGCACAATATAAAAGCCTCGAACCCAAAGCAAAACAGGTCTACGAACAAATCAACCCAAGAAGTATTGAACGCCTCAGAGTTAAACTAATAGCCTACTGTCTAATGCCTAACCACTACCACTTTGTTCTTAAACCCGCCAAAAAAGACGGGATCACCCGGTTTATTTCAGATATTTCTAACAGTCATTCCCGATTCTTCAACACAAAATATGACAGATTAGGAAGTCTTTTTCAGGGAACTTACAAAGCCAAGGAGCTACCTGACGAACAGAGTATACTCAACGTAACTAGATATGTTCACCTCAACCCTTCCGTATCAAAAAAAGCCAACCCGGAGGTTTATCTTAACCCAGAAGATTATTTGTATTCCTCCTACCCTGTTTGGATCTCTCCAACATTTCAAGACACTTCTGGACCAGACTTAGCCTATTCTGAAATTATAAATTTCAGGAACCAGGTCCAAGGACCCAAAGGGTATGAACAATTTGTCGAAGCCCAGCTAAACAAAAACCCGAAACTAGGAATTGAACGCTTAGTTATAGAATAGAGAATAGACCTCAGAGGTCTATCCACGCCGTGGTTATGGTTTTTTTGTAAGGTGCTTACGAGATGTACTTAGAAACGCTTTGGGGATAGGGTTAATATACCTCGGAGGTCTAATTAACTAATTGACGCAAATCAATAAGGATATAAGATCCTTTGCGTCACGCGAATTAACGCAAATTCAGATCAACCCTAAAGGATTCTTAGGTTGCAAACTACCCTTCGACGCGGCCTGCGCAAGGAAAAACCTCCGGGGTTTCTGCGGATCCAACCCCGGAGGTTGGGGGATCGCGCAGGCACACCAAAAATAGAAATTCCTCGGCTGGGGCCTCTTATCCTTCGAAACACTTCGCTCGCTCAGGATTGATGCTTTCTAAGCTCTTCCGACCTAAAGTCGAGAATCACTAAGATCCCATCAAAAAAGCCACGCTATAGCGTGGCTAAAGAACATCTTTCGGCAATAGAAGCCTCAAGATAATATTTAGTTAAATTAATTATATGCCATAAAAGGCTAGACATAAAAATCAGAGCCCCTTCCGGGGCAGGCTCATACAAAGTAAAACAAAGCCGTTTTGTAAATCTATATAAGCAAAATAGAACCTGATTGTCAAGCACAAAATAATAAAAAACTAGAAGATAAAAAAAACCCTTGGGTTCTGGGCAAGAACAACCCAAGGGGTATTGCTTCAGACGCTAAAAGCTTATTCTTTTCAAAATCATCTTGCCTTGGCTTTCCCGGCAATTGTCGAAAAAGACTTTCCAAGTAGGGATCTAGCTCTTGCCAAGAGCTTTGTATTTCTTCCGCTACTTGAGAAGCTTTTCCTAACTTTTGAACATCTACTCTTTCTATATAGAGCGATTCGAGCCCAAAAGCTTGCCTAGTAAGCTTAGCGCATTTTTCGTAGTTATAGCTTATCTCCACCAATCTTGCATGAAGTGCTTCGTAGTTTTCCGGTGGATCCAAGCTTCGTAAATATTTGCCAGTTACTTCCCAACCAAGAAGCGCAGCTTCTACCTCTTGTTGCCAATCTGACTCCCGCCAGTCTGTAGTTGCTGCGTGTAACTTCAGCTGTAGTGCTGCATTGAAAAACCCGTAATTTGCGCGCACCTCTCTTAACGTGCGAAGGTATTTCAATTCCTTCGGGTTAAGAAAATATCTAGCAGAAGGTGGAGACCCTGCTCGCACACACACAACCAGCAGGATCCCCACCAAAACCACAAGCAAAATCTTATACTTATTCATAGACCTCCTCATCTTACTCTGGAGTATAGTGAAGAACAGCCATGTAATCGTCAGCTGTCATTACAATCAAGTCGGGAGACCTATGCAAACTTCGCAGTTCCCAAAATCTCCCCAGCTTCATCTTCCACTTTGTTGCGCCAGTTTCCAAGTCCAAGAGGTAAAGGTAACTGCCTGCCGCAACCAAGACCTCGTCCTCAATAAGAAGCGCATCCGAAATATACGTCTGATTATCCTCAAGATCGTGTGCAAACCGCCACACAAACTTTCCTGTTTTCGGATCTACAAGGTAGAGATAACCCGGTCTCTGACGAGCAAGAAGCAAGCCGTGCTGGGTAGTAGCAATTGGCCAATCAATTAACATTTCATCGTTGACCCACCGCACTTGCCCGCTTTCCAAATCCACTGCTCCAGTCTCACCAATATCCGACTTCACCAAAAAGACAAGGTCTTCCAAAAAACCAACATACTCTACATTTCTTTGCTCATCTGTATCCCAGAGAAGCTTGCCAGTCCTAGCTTCTAGCAATCCGTAGGTACCGTGTCCATCTCTGATTAAAACCTTACCCTCTTGAGGAATTGCCTCTGTTCTCACATATGACTGCTCCCGCGTCCAAAGAACCTCGCCTACTTGGTAGTCAAACCCCCCAATTCCCTTAGAAGCTGGAACAAAAAAAGCAACTCCATTAGTAACCCCCAAACAGTACCACCTAGCCTCCCCCGGAACTGTTGCTTGAACCCCACCTCTTTCTGCATCCAAAACAGAAGCTTCTCCTTCAGGATCGGTAGCAAACACATAACTATCAGAAACTAGGTAAGATGTGGGACTTCTTAAAACATCAAGCCACAGTTCCTCTCCACTACCAATATCATAGGCTCTCAGGAAATGATCATAACCACCCATGAGCCCTCTGTTCTTACTAGTAACTGTGAGGTATAACCTCTCGTTATCCAATTCAAAATCCTCTAGCACGTCATCCGAGGAAAAACGAAGCTTCCAAGCTGTTTCCCCTGTCTTTTTGTCCAAAGCATACACTCGGTTATCTGATCTTAGAACAAAAAGCTTATCCCTATTCTGAGCAAAGATTCTTTCTGCTCTCTCAAAGTACTCCCAAGCCCAAATCCGTGTTCGGCTAGGCAAGTGTAGGGCACCAACAACACCCTCAGCATCAACCAGGTAAGCAGCTTCCCCATCAACCCACGGTTCCTGCGCCATAGGATCATCCCACAAAAACTCGGGGATACCTGTAACTTCCACAGTGGGTGTAAGAGTACCACCAACCACGCGAACAGCTGTCTCTTCCGGTACGCTAGTGTAAACTGTTTCAACTTTGCGCTCCCCTGTTAATTGGAACACTACTAAAGAAGCGCAACTAAAACACGCCAAACCAACCACAGTGACCACAACCAAAACAACCCAACCAACTTTTTCCTTCTTCACCACAAACCTCCTTTTTGTATCTAACTATCGGTGCTTAATTTTTTAGATTTTCAAGGTGCAGCAGCAATCAATTTAAAAAAAGCAAAAGCCAGCTCAACTGAGCTGGCCCAAGAAATGTTTTTAAATTTTTCTGGTAGGAAATTTTCATATAGGTTATCTGTAACCTAGTTTTAACTTATAATAACTATATGAGGTTGTCAAGACCTGTAATAGCGAATAGATGCAAATTTAATACTGCAAATTTATGCAAATGGGAAAAAGAAGGAACAGGAGACTCCTAATTCGTAACAAGAGAAAAGAAGAGCATAGAGGATAGAAGATAAGAAATACGGTGGATAAACGATAGATATACGGTAGATATGCAACTGAGCCAGAGAACCCTGCAAGGTTTAGCTTGTCTAATCCTTGGAGGTTTTGGTAAAGAAGAAGCAAGAATACGATTCATGATTTATGAAACATAAATCATGAATAAACCCTTCGGGCTTCAGAACATAAACTTCTGAAACTTCTAACCCGAAGGGTAATGAACAAAGCTAAACCGAATCTGCTTCCGAAGAAAGATTCGAGATTATTTGGCAAAGCTCCTGGATATCAACTACCTTCTCCAATACAGCAGCCGCTCTTTCTGCAAAATGTTCTGGCACAGCGTGCGGCCAGCGCGTAACAATGACAAAAGGAATTTCCCTAGAAATGCATGCTGAACAGAACGCCCGCGAAGATAATCCGTACAAGGGGTGCTCCTCCCCTAAAGGAGTGGTTCCCCAAAAGGTGATTACCGCTACGGGCGTCTCTGCCAAATCAGCAGGAAACCCCTGTGAGTCCAGAACAGTTCGAACCGAGTAACCCGCGCTTTGCAACAAGAACTTAAAAGTCTGAGCACATCCCACATCCTGCTCCCGAACCAAAACCAGCTTCTCTTGCTCCAACATTTTTTCACCGCCTTAATTTAGTACTCTTGACCACCAAGTGCTTTAACATCAAACTTGGTTCTTTGATCCACCTATATCCCCCTCACTAATTCAGAGCAGGCGCTGGTACACCCTGTGAACACGATCAAACTCTACACCAAATGCCTGCACCTCGCGTAAGTTCTCGACATTTTTCTCAGAAACCTGATTCGCCACTGCCCACTCAAACCGGCTTTCTTCCAAAATCTTTGCCAGCTCAGCGTACAACACAATAGCAGCACCCAAGCCCTGGTACTTTGGAAGAATTCCAATTCCATTAAGATCCATCCAGTTAGAGCGGTAGCGCTCAAGCATAATCCACAGCCAACCCAACGGCCACAGCTTACCCCCGGCTCGCCGGATCCCCGGTACTATATTTGGATAGGTAAGGACAAACCCCACCACATCCGCACCTTTCATCACCAACCTAATTAGACGCGGATCAGCAATAGCTAAAAAGCGGTCAACAACCCTTTGCATCCCTTCTTCATCCATGGGCCAAAAGAGAGGGAGACCGGCAAAGGATTTGTTGTAGACTCTCTTCAACTCCGGCACCAGGCGAGTCGCCTGCTTTCGAACTTCCTGTTTGCTGTCGAAAGTCATAATCCTAAAACCGCGGTGTTTTTTCACCTTCTTGGCAACCTGTCGAATGCGTTGAATACGTGCTCGGTTTTTCTCAAGTGCATCTCTTATTGAAACCTGAGCAGAAAAGCTATCCACCAGCTTTTCAAACCCAGCTTGCTCAAGCAAGCCCTCATAATAAGGAAAGTTCCAGGAAATTCCCATCCCCGGTCGGCGGCGGAACCCTCTTACTAAAACTCCGTGTCCATCCCCAGCATGCATACCCAAGGGACCAATCATCTTCCTTAGACTATGCTGCCTAGCCCAATCAATTGCAGCTGCAAAAAGTAGCCTTGCCACCTGCAAATTATCCACAGCTTCAAATAAGTAGAAAAAAGCTGTTTTGCTTTGGTGGTATTTGTTATAAAGGCTGTGGTCAAGCACAGCTACCCTTCCCAAGACCTGCCCCTGCTCTTTTGCCATAAAGAACTCAGCTTGGGAATGACTATAGAACGGATTGTTTTCCCGATCCAACACAAACTCCACATCTGAAATCATGGGAGGAATCCAATACGGGTTTCCCCTGTAAATCTCAAATTGGACTTGAATAAACTTCCAAACATCCTTCTCAGTTTCTACTCTCTGAACTTTCATTACCCACCTCCTGTTTCCTGAACCCTGCTCTGTTTTGTGTCTTTGCTTGCGCACTTCCCTTTGAACTTCTCGGTGCTGATCGCGTGTCAACGGATATTTCCAAGCCACCACAACTGCTACCAAATAAGCCATCCATTTAGCACTCGCCGGCGCAACCAAAATAGCCGAAATTACCAACCTCCCATGGCTCCAGTGTTCTAACCTTATTTAAATTCAAAAATTAAAGTGCAGTTAACCTAGCTTTAATCTTACCATCTTATAGGAAGGAGAGCAAAAAGAAACTGCTCTATTTTAGTTCTTTAATTTAGTCTCTTTAGTTGTCAGGTATCCTACACTAAAACACACAAATACTAAATCTGAAAATTAACCCTATAAAGTTGACTTCTTCAGCGTTTTAAGGTACTATAGAAGCGCGCTTTCAAAAGAGTTTCAACAACTCTCGCACTTTAACAAGCTGGATCTAATGGAGAGAAGAAAAGGAGGTGGAGCTGTAAAGAAGCTTAAGACTGAAACATAATTCCGTAAAGTAAAAGCAAGAACAGAAAAAGGAGAGGCAAAGTGAAAAACAGATGGATTTACCGAAGTGTGGCATTTCTAGCAGTCTTCACGCTTACAGTAACGGGGATTGCTATTGCAACCGCAACTGCCGAGCCAGCCAAGGTGCCAGTATCTTCGCAGACAAACAACGAAATATATACTGAGCAATGCTTCAAAGTAGACGTCACCGACGCCTTCAAGGAAGCAAGCGGAGATCTCGCCGAGGATTGGGATAATTGCCCAGGAACGGTTGCGGTAACCAGTGTTACCGTAAAAGCGGGAACCGAAACCTACCAAGAGTCCAATGACTGCTTTACCATCGGTTACGAGGGCAGTAAATGGTGGGTCGCAGAAAACTGGGAAGACGACAACAAAGGACCAGAATGCAAAGACATATCCTGGTACGAGATCTGTGGGGAGTGTGTTTACGAACTCTGCACAGAGATGACCGAGTGGGTACTGGTCGAAACCGGTGACTGGCAGTGGGACCCCATCGCGCAGGACTTCTACCGAATCCTGAAGTACGAGAGGTATGACAAGTACGATCAGGATTACCTTTGCGACAAGAAGCAAGAGAAGGAATGGCAAGGGTACCAACTCTGTACAGAAATGACTGAGTGGAGCGAGTGGAAAGTTATCCAGGACTGGACCTGGGACCCCGTGCAGGGTGACTTCTACCGGGAACTCGAACGGTATCGCTACGACGCATATGATACCGATTATCTCTGCGATACAGAGCAGAAGACCGAATGGAAGGGTTATGAGCCGGGAGCATGCTACGCGGTCGATGCTCCGAAAACTGAGCTTCCTACCGAGGGACGCGAGATAACAACTTGCGCCACCGGCGAGGGAGATACAGCTCGACTCGTAATCTACTCAACAGGCGAAGCCGTAGGTGACGAAGTTCAGGTCACTGACGGAAAAGCCTGCTTCACCGCACGCTTCCACCCTGACACCAAATACCAGATTCAATACAAGACTGGTGACGGAGAGTGGAGCAGCTCGGGCTGCATATTCTCCTTTGGAAAAGAAGAGGAGGAGAGGGATCACATCCGAGGTGACCTCTACCTTCGGAAGACTGTAGTGGCACCTTGCGGCACTATCGCTGCCACAGTAAACCACTACGAAGAAAGCAACGATTGGAGAATGCGCTGGATCGCACGTATCTATCACCTCTCCGACCTCCGCACCGTAGAAGGCGCGCTATTCGACAAAACTTGCGCCGCTTACGGCGGACCGGAAGAAGAGGTGGGGGTCCAAGGGGCCGCCTTTAAAGCTCACCTGACCAGTCCGGACGGAGAAGCGATCTATAGGAGCGAGTACTTCTCTGCAGACGGCTACGACGGGGTAGCTGGAGCCACTGTGTGGAATGACAACGTCGGCAAGAGTTTCGGTGCGCTGGCCGCAGAATTCCCACCCTTGAGCATCAACGGATATTTTATCCAAAGCCCCTTCGACTGGCTTGCCGAAACTTACAACGCAAGCTGGGAAGTCGAAGTGGTAGAGGGTACCCCCATGAAAAACAACACCGGTCTGGTTTGCCCCCGCGTACAGCGCGGCCAAGGAGTCTACTGCGGCTGGCTGAGAAATACTTTGGTTCTGGAGGAGGAAGAAATAAAGGAACCAGACGCCAGTCTGGGAAGCCTTTATCCCTACCCAGGAGAGCTAATCGGTGAGGTCTGCGTAGCCGGAAGGTGCAACCCTCTGTACGAGGGTAGCGACTTTACCGGCGACGGAAGATTAGACCTGCCCGCCTACGGTTGGGCTGTGTACAACGGCCACATCCGTGGTCACCGCATGGGAGTTGGAGCCACACTCGCGGAAGGGGTAACGGTAACTGTTACAAGCCAGGGCAACAGCCTAACTCGGCTAACCGGTGCCAAAGAAACCCGTTCTTACGCAGAGCACCTAAACGGAACGGGTTTGCTTACCGATATTGGAACCTGTTATTGGTGGCTCGGCCAGTGGGCTGGAATTCAGAATTTCCCACTGGAGTAGATCAGTAACAATTTAAACTCCGAAAGGAGAGACTATCGCCCTCGAGGCTTTTGGATCGAATCATTGATCCCAAGAGCTTCGGGGGCTTTTTTTTGTTCTTCAATAAAAACCCAACCCTAGAACTTAGAAGAACACCGTAGACACCAGCAAAGATCAAAAATAAAACTTTTAAAAAACTTGATTAAAAAGATAGAATCAACTTAGCAAGAACAGCACCCACAACAGCACCAAAGCTGTCAAAGAAGAAATCCCAAAAACTACAAACACGGGTGGGGACAAAGCATTGATGTAACTCATCTGCAGCTGCGTAAATAACAGTAATCAAAATAGCCGCTAACAACTTCTTGGGCACAAAAAGTTCCCAAAATAAACGGAAAAAAAATGGCTTTAACCCAAAGCGAAGAGTTTTTACTGTTCTTTTTACTTGTTCCAAAATTTCTTCAGGACCACGTTCCGCAAAATACAAAGCACGGAAAATTAAAAAAGAAAGGATGGAAAACTCAACAAAATGAACAAAAGAAGTAACAGCAAAAGATACCCAACCAACCTTTGAAATCTCAGGAGCGGGCAGAGAAGAACCAATAAAAATAAGCAGAGCCCAAAAAAGAACTGGTCCCCAGTTTTTCAAAGTCCTTTTAAATTTCATCCTCCTAATAATATCAAAGAACCACATGATAACAAGAAAACCGGGAGAGCTTTTATTTTCATTACAAGCCTCTAAGTAACTAAGAAGGGATTTAAAAAAAGAAGGATATTGGAAAACCGGCTATCCAGTTTTCCAATATCTAAGTAACTAACTGCACAAAGTCTTTAACTGTGAGCAAGACTAAAACCGCCAAGAGGAAAACAAAGAACATTTTGGTCAAAGCCTTTGCCCACCTCACAGGCAGTCCCCACTTTTCCAATACCGATACTACCACCTGCCCCCCATCCAAGGCAGGTAAAGGGAGCAAATTAACCCCACCCAAAGAGACCGAGAGGAGGACAAACCAAAGAAAGGCGCCAAGTAAAGGATCGGTCTGCAAACAACGTACACCTTGTTCAACTACTCCTACCGGTCCGGAAACGTCCGAGAACGCAATATCTCCAGAACGAAACATAGAAACCATTTGCCACGGTGCAGTTAACCCTGCCCATACTGCTGCTGCGCCCAATTTCAAACCGCCAAGATGCGGAAACAACACGCAAAGCAAAAACACAGCAATAAAATTAAAGGCAGGTCCGTACAAAAGAATTAGCACCCGTTTCCAATAAGGCTTCTTCCACCAAATCTTCTCCCGAACATCTATTCCCGCACCGAACAACAGCGGAGTAATGTGCACTGGAAGAGATTTGATCCGGAAAGTCAACCGCAAATCTCCCAAAGGTAGCCCAACCCATAGACCCCGCACGGGCATACCCACCAATTTATGAACAGCAAAGTGACCTGCCTCGTGAATTGCCAAAACAATTCCCAACAGACCAACGGAAACCAAATACCAAATTAAAGTGCGCATCTGTTTTTCTCCTTTCTATTTCTGTTTGATTTAACCTCAAAATTCTGTAGTAACTCACGCAGGGCCGCTGTTTGTCAAAATAAGGTTATTACCAACCCCAGCGTTTCTCCTGTACAGGATTTACTACCACACGTACAATAGTAGCCTTCAAGAGAGGTGGGAGGTCGGAAAAAGAATTGTAACTTTCCGACAGCAAGCCCTCTTCTGCAAAGATGCGAATCACCTCGTCTACAATACTTTCTATATCTTCGTGTAAAATCTCCTTAGCCTTCTTTGTCGCTTCTAAATCCACCCGGCTTTCGATCCTTTCCTCCACTTCTGATTCTGCTCTGGCCTCAATTCTTTCCTGCCACTCCTCATATTCCTGCCACCAGTTATCCATAATATATTCATAACAGGAAATAGCATCCTGCAAATCATTCGACAAGCTTTGCAAAGCCTCCAGAGTCTCCAAAACCATCAAGAGTCCTTTCCCACGTTCTTGAGATTCCAAAAGCTCTGCTAGCATTGAAAGCTCATACTGTACTTCTTCTTCCGCCCCACTTGCTTCCAACACCTGAACAACTTCCTTCAAAACTTCTCCCGCATGTTGGAGCTTTTTCAAATCGCTTTCAAAAACAACAGGAGTTGCCTCCTCCTGTGTTTCGTAATAAACCACCAAACTCTTCAAGGAGTCGATTATCTCCCCAATCAGATATTTGTGGGTAGCAGATACAAAACTGCTCAGACTCTCTGCAACAAAAGCTGGTAAAAGAATAGCAACTTCTTCTTCCAATTCCTCCATCTTCTCACCCACAATGCGTGACGAAAGTAAGCTTTCCAACAGCATTTCCACTGAGGGTAGCGGAACATAAGGGACCGCCCCTAACCGCCGAGACTTGTACGACATTTTAGCTCTCCTTTCTCTCAATTTTTTTCTCTGGAAATTACAAGAGGGCAGTACTCGCAGCAGAAAATATACTACCACATTACCTTGTTAAGGTACAGCAAAACTCAACAAATTCTAACCCCCAACTCTAAAAACTCTAAGGAACTCTAAGCCCCCGGGGCTTAGAACTGTAAAGCTCTGCACTACGGCTATTCCAACTACTTCTAAGCCCGCGGGGCTTAAAAAGTAGGTTGACACCACAACACCAAACAGATAAAATCGAGCCAGGTAAGCTAGCTCAAAGCAAGGTCCAAAAAACAACTATGGTCACAAAGCCCCGCCAATTTAGCGTTGATCTTCCATATCACATTTACAATCGTGGTGTGGAGAAACGAAATATTTTTACATGCCCCCGTGACTACCAAAGATTCCTACAAACGGTTGATTACTATCGATACGAACAAAACATTTCATTTGCTCAATTCAACGGGCTATCCCAAAAAGCGAGAGAGCTTTATCTTTCGGCAAATCCACGAGACGCCAAAGCACAGCGCGTCCGATTCCTTTCTTATTCGCTGATTAAAAATCACTTCCACTTCTCGTTAAAACCAAACAAGAAAAAAGGAGTCCAAACTTTTATGGCTGATTTATGCAATAGTTATACACATTACTTCAATAATAAATACGACCGGGTAGGTGGTCTATTTCAAGGACGCTACAAATCTAAGGAAATTCCAAACGAACAGGCTGTATTACAGGTAACAAGATATATTCACTTAAACGCACCTTTATCCAACCAGATCAACAAAAATGGAACCCTAAAACCGGAGGACTACCCCTATTCTTCCTACCGCTATTGGATCGATCCTTATCTTCTAGAAACCAGTAATTTCATTTTGGATCCCAAAGAAGTCAAATGGGGACTAAAGCTTCTTGGCGGTTCAGAAAAATACAAAGAATTCGTGGAAGCTAAATTAGGAGGTAACCCCAAACTAGGCATCGAAAACCTCACCCTAGAGTAACCAAACTCCTAAGTAAGGCTTCTAAGCCCCCGGGGCTTAGAAAGGTCCAAACTACCATTAAGAGGTTTCTACCCAATTTTAAGCCCCGGGGGCTTAAAATTTACTCTACGGTCACTGATTTAGCAAGGTTGCGGGGTTTATCTACATTTAACCCTCTTAGATCCGCAATATAATAGGAGAGAAGTTGCAGGGGAATTACGGTCAGGAGTGGGGAAAGGACCTCTGGAGTTTTAGGAACTATAAATTTATGTTGAGCAAGGTCACCCACTTCTCCCTCCGACTCCTCATCCACTACAGCAATTAATTCTCCTCCACGCGCGCGAACCTCTTCCATGTTGCTAATTGTTTTGTCTAATGTTTTTGAAGTAGTAGCAATAAAAACAACCGGTGTTCCCTCCTCAATCAAAGCAATGGGACCGTGTTTCATCTCACCCGCTGGATAACCCTCAGCATGAGCATAAGAAAGTTCCTTAAGTTTAAGCGCACCTTCTAAGGCAATTGGAAAATTAATACCGCGTGCGAGGTAAAGGAAATCATGAGCATCCTCGAACCGTTCAGCTACTTCCATGACTGGTTTGGTGTATTCCAATACAGTCTCCATTTTTAAGGGGATGGAGGAGAGCTCTTTGCACAGTTTCTTAAAACCTGGCGACTTCCTAATACTGGCCGCCGCATTCCCCAACCTCCGGGGTTTCTGCAGACCCAATTCCGGAGGTTTTTCCTGCGGCGGTGTGCCCATGTAATTATTCCTCAAATACAACGCAAGGAGAATCAGACTGGAAAGCTCAGTAGTAAAAGCTTTGGTGCTGGCCACCCCAATTTCCGGTCCGGCGTGCAGATAAATACCCGAATCCACTTCCCTAGCAATGGTAGAGCCAACAACGTTTACAATACCTAAAGTCTGCGCGCCCCTCCTTTTTGCCCCACGAAGTGCTGCCAGTGTATCTGCAGTTTCCCCCGATTGGGAAATCGCAATTAAAAGAGAATCCTTAGAAATAATTGGTTCGCGATAACGAAGTTCAGAAGCGTAATCTACTTCTACTGGAACCCTGCAAAGATCCTCCAACAAATATTTTCCAATTAAAGCCGCATGCCAGCTTGTACCGCAAGCAGTAATAACAATTTTCCTTAGCCTAGAAGTGTCAACATCAACACTTAGCTTAATCTCGCGGCTCTTCAACCGCCCGCGAAGATTATTTCGTACCACCTCTGGCTGCTCAAAAATCTCTTTCTGCATAAAATACTTGTAACCGCCCTTCTCAATTTGCTCCAAAGACCACCGAATCTCCTTAACCTCTTTTCCAACACAATTACCTTCAAGGTCACTAACTCGATAACTGTCTTTTGTAACCACTGCCAGTTCGTTTTCGTCTAGATAAACAACTTTCTTGGTATGCTCCATAAGTGCAGAAGCATCAGAGGCCACAAACATTTCTCCATCACCAATGCCAACCACCAGCGGTGAGCCACGCCGAGCAGCAATTATTTTATTGCTCTCTGCAAAGATAACAGCTAAACCAAATGTTCCCTCCACGCATTTTAGAGTAGAACGTACTGCCTGCTCTAACTTCTCCCTGCCCAATTCCCCAACCCCCGGGGATTGCATCCGCAAACCCCGCGGATTTTCCCTTGGGTACCCGGAAGGACGGGACTTTTCTCTATATAAAAAATTCTCAATCAAATGAACCAATACTTCGCTATCTGTTTTAGACCTAAACTCGTGACCTTTATCAATAAGCATTTTTCTCAGTGCTTTATAATTCTCAACAATCCCGTTGTGCACAATAGCAATCTTTCCCTCACAACCAAGATGCGGGTGTGCATTCCCGTGGTTTGGTTCACCGTGTGTTGCCCACCGGGTGTGGGCAATACCCAACGAACCCTGAGTATCGGAAGTTTTCAATTCTTTTTCTAAAAGAGAAACCTCTCCTTCCCTTTTTACTACGCTTATCCCCTCTTCACTAACCACACCAACACCCGCACTATCGTAACCACGGTATTCAAGCCTTTTTAATCCTGCCATCAAAATGGGTAAGGCTTGGTTTTTTCCGTTATAGGCAATAATTCCGCACATGGGAAGACGTTAAACGTTATACGTTACACGTAAAGAAATGAAATGCTTAAACATTTTTATAACCTGCTGGGTTTTTGGGCCGGGAGCGCCGGTTCCAATAATTGTTTTATCAATTTGAACAACCGGAAGCACCTCCTTATTAGTAGATGTAATAAACGCTTCATCCGCATCATCTAACTCCGCTACCCGCAGGTTACGTATCTCAATCTCAAAGCTATCTCTTGCCAATTCTAAAACCACCTCCCGTGTTAAACCTAACAGCACACCTTCTCGAGCCGTAATTAGTTTATCTCCTTTAAATAAGAAAAAATTGCCGGTGGAGACTTCGTAGATCTCGCCGTTTTTTATATAAAGAATTTCATAAGCACCAGAGCAATCTTTGCGGGAGTGATTTGCAAAAGCTTTGGTATAACACAAGGTTTTGGACCGAGGATATATTCTCTCGTGTTCGAGTGTTACCAGTTTCACGCCCTGTCGATAAAAATCTGAAGGAAGTCGGTGCAATTTTTGGGCAATAATAAAAAAATTGGGGCCATTTTCCGGTCTTGTAAAACCGTCTGGGGAAGTACCACCAGTAAGAACCATACGTACTGCCGCGTCTCCAAATTCATTTTTCTCCAAGAGTTTGTTCAAAATTTCTTTTGCCTTTTTCTTTGTCAGTGGTGGCTCAAGATCTACAGTCCGGGCAGAGTTCCAAAACCTTTCCAAATGCTTATCCAAGAGGAAGAACTTACCAGAATAAGCTCGTAAGAATTCAAAAACACCGTAACCCCGAAGTAACCCCAAATCCAAAACCCCTACTTTCGCTTGCTCTTCTGGAACAAAATCTCCATTGAGATAAAACACGGGCATTACGGTTAATGTAACGACGAAGATCAACTCTTATCACAAATCGCAAAAATATGGAAATTTAGGCCAATCTCTGGTAGCATTAAATTCCCGTTATTCCCACTAAAATGCTCCCCAATAAGGGAGCTATAGAAAACAAGGAGAAAGACTGTGCAAACGAGAAGGATCTATAAGGGACCCGGAGAAAAGCTTTTCACACGGGCAAAAGAGGACAGGAACGTGGCACTTGCGTTCACCTGCGAAGACGGTAAAAGGTATTGGATTCACCATCTCTGGGAAATTCCTAAAGATAGAGAAGACCTGGAAAGTTTTTACGGCGTGAGTGACAACCCGTACAAAGCAGTTATTGTCAGGAATTACAATCCCAAGAATACTTCCGGTCCGTACGAAGGAACAATTGAATTCACACCTAGTGTTCCCGTACCTATCGCCCCACTGATAACGAAAAATGTAACCCTAAGAGTAGTGGGTTTTCCCGAAGACCTCGATCTCTTAGCGAGCAACGCACGAATCGGTTATGAAAATCATGGGAACCCTGCTCCCATAGTTTCTTTGGAAGTGGAGGGTCTAAATGGCCTCCCCCGACTGGTTGACTTCCGGTTAAATATGCGCAAGAAACCAGGAAAGAGTGGGGAAACTATTACTCTTTGGGGCGAACTGTACGCACTCTTTTGCACCATTCCCGTGAGGGCCTACATCAATATAGAAAAAGGATCGGGACTCTTAGAAACTCAGCTGTAACGTTACCCAACCCGTGGTCGCTAACCGTTAGCACCACGGGTGCTTTTTCCTTCAAAAACCACGGAATCCATTTCCGCACCCAGCTCATTTAAATATTTTTTCATATCCCTGACCATCCCCGGCGGTCCGCACACGTAAAAGTTTTGCGAGAAATCGTCAATTTCTTCTTCTAAAAACTCTTTGTCAATATAACGATCGTCGTAACCGCAACACTCCTCCTCAGTCAGCGTCAATACTAAGTCACCCTCCGGAAACATTTCTCGAAATTCTTTTTCCAAAATCACATCCTGGGCGGTTTTATTCGAAAAAAATAATTTATTTCCGGACAAATCACCGCGTTCCCTAAGACTACGAAAAATAGCAATAAAAGGTGTAACCCCTGCACCACCCGCAATAAAAACACCGGAGCCTTTATAGTTAATCGTTCCCCACGGGTCACGCACAATCAACTCATCTCCCGGAATCAATTTGTGCAGCTGTTCGGTAACCCCACTATGTTCCGGGTATCCTTTTATTGTAAATTCGAGAACTTTGTCTTTATTGAGAGAAGTAAAAGTGAAGGGGCGGCGTTCATCTTTCCACTCCGGTTTATTTATTGAAATTTCAGTTGCTTGACCGGGAGTGAATTTGTAATTCTTCGGTTTCTCTAAAACAAACCGCTTAACATCATGAGTAACAAATTCTGTCATTAAAATAGTTACAACTTCTTCCATAAAAATTGAAGGTTAGTAGAAACTCGCCAAGTTCAACGCCCGTACATCAAATCACCGCGATAACGCTCAAGCTGCCTTTCTACACTCTCTCGAAGCTCAGTAAAGGCTAAAGTTAAGCGGTCAGAAACACGTTCGGCAAAAATGTGTTTTTTTCCCGGAAGGTGCATTTCAAAGCTAACTTCATAACCTTCCGGATGTTCACGTATCCGTACTTTTGCTGTTTTAATGTCCCTATCAAAATCTTTGAGCAGTTTATCCAACTGCGAACCTAATTTGTCTTCAATTAAGTCACGAATATGGTCATTAATTTCCATACCGTCACCTATTATTTGTATTCTCATAAAACGTTCTTTCAATCCCGCCAATTCCTCAACCTTCGAGGTTCCAAAAACCTCGAAGGTTTTTCCTTAGCGGACATTCCCTTAACTTTCCTTCCTATACCGCAGGAATGCAGCGATGTCCGGTAAATCCCTCGCCACTGGTCCCCGCCACACAACAACTTCCCCATCGGTCCTCACTACTCGTCTCACTACCCACGGTGCCAAATCAGTAACCTCTCGACTACCGGGATACTTTTGCAAATGGGGGAACTCCTCATCTAAAACAGAACCGTGCATTTCCAAATCGGGTTTCACAAAAAGCATACCAATACTTCCTTCTCGCGCTTCCCGAACAACATCCTGCCAACCCTCCACATACCGATCCGGGACTTCTCTGGCTCTGTTTAAAAACTGTTCTTTCTGTTCTTCCTGAGCTTGAGCAACCTTTTCCCGAGCATCCTTTTTCAACGCAGTTTCATCCTCAATAGTTTTTTCTTCCACAACCACCCTTGTACTAGCAGGGGCAATTGTTGGGTCATTAACTAGCGAAGGCACCAATTCCGAAAAGTTAGAAGAAGCATAAATTATTAAAAATTTATAATTGGAAGGTACCATTTTTGTCTTTATAGCTTCTTTCACATCTCTAAGAAGCTGCTCCCTTTCCATTTCTCTTCGACGACTAACCTTTTCTGATCCTGTACCATGGTACATTCCTCGAAAGTCAATGGGAGAAAATTGCTCCAAATACTCGGGCTCCTCCTTTACTTCTACTGGAACCTGTTGCTTTGTCTCCGGTTTAATACCTCCCAAATCAATACAGTATAGTTTCGCCTCCTTACCTTGAAGGCTCATTACCAAAGCTGTAGCTGCTACATTATTCATCCAAACCAGCTGATCTAGATCAAATGTTTTCCCAATCCTTAACTCTTTTCTAGGAGCACGGTTTAATGCTAAAACAAATACGTCCTCTTCTGGTATTTCACTACCTGCACCAGTTAATTTATCCAAATTAACCTTAACAAATATGGCTAAGCCCTGCCGTAAAGTATCCAGAAGATCCACTTGAGTTTGAACAGCTTTAACAACCGCATGCCGCAAATCCTTGTACTTCTTCAATTCTTGATGATTACGAAAAACAGAGAAAATATGTGACTTAACATGTTTATTAACTTCATCTTTGTTCCTACCTTTTTTAGGAAGGTATGCGCTAAGAAAAAATAAAGAAGAATCAGGAGAAGCAGAATAAGAAATTAATCTAGAAATAGTATCGGTATAAGCACCCATCTCCATAAGAATTTTAACATATTTGAGAAAAGTAAAAAAGAAGCCGGAGTAGCAGCTTCGTACTACTACTCCGGAACAGAAAAAAGTAGCTAATCCTTCGTTAACAGCACCACAGGATGAGCTCCCGCCGCTTGCAACCGCGAAATTTTGCTCTCATAAGCAGTAACTGCGGCTACCCGAGGAGCATCATTACTGTCAACATAGGCGCCAATAAGGGGTGCTACATCCAACCCATCTGCGAAAAAGACTACAAGGTCACAGTGCTTTTGCACATTCCCACAAACTATGGCAGGTCGGTTACAAAAGTCAACTACACAACCTGCCTTTTCCAACTCGAAAACCAACTCCTGAACCTCGGGATACTCTTCAATAGCGAAAACAAGAATGCGAGCCCTACTCAGGAACCGTAAAAAAAACCGGTTCCAAGCCTCCTTTAACTGCTTACCCGTATTTCTAAGTAGCGAAAACAACCCAACTCACCTCCCTTTTTCAGCTCCTATCCTTTCTTCGCTTATCTGCACTTAAACCTTATCCAAGAAGTCTTTGCAAGAACACTGTTATGTCCAATAAAGAGAATAACATAATCCTAAAACCGACTCCAAACCTACTAAACCTATGTGTTATTATTCAAACAAGTATTGAAAATTTGAACCAAAATTGAAACTAAATAATACATAAAAAGCAAGAGAGGAGAGAAAAGTGAAAAATATAAAAATAAAAGGAACCAAGAAGCGCACTACAAAAGTTCGTGCCATACCCAAATGCATCACTGAGGTAGAAACTGAAGAAGGAATTTCCTATCTGTTCTACATTAAAGTTCAATGGCACAGGGGAATAAGCAAAGAAGCAATGGTCCCTGTACCTCAGTCAGCACTTCTAGAACTGGAAGGAGACCTTTCGAAGGGACAAAGCCTGGATGCAAAGCTCGTACTTAAGGGCACAAGCATCATCCGTGCCCAAGTGGGTTTACGCTTCGGAAACAACAGCAACCAAAAAACTTTTTGGCAAAACGGTATAAGAGAACACTCCGAACCTGAATTAGCAGTAACCACCGAACGAACCGGGAAGCTCAAAATCGTTCCCACTTCAACTGAATGTAGCCTTTCCCAAATTTGCTGGGAAACCGAAAAAGAGAAGGTTACTATCTTAGACCAATACAGGGAACCCCTAACAATAAGTCTCGAGGATCTAGATGCACTTTCTAAGGCACTTGCCTATATAAATGATCGGGTCCAGACTATACAAACGTTTACGGAAAACTATGACAAGGACAAAGAAGGGTAGGACCAAACCTCATCCAAACCCCGCTCGTATCTTTTCGTGCCCAACTGAAGATATGAGCGGGTTTTCACCCAGTCCCGTAGGTTGGTAAAAATTTCTTTATTCTAGCAATTGCTTCCTTATCTTTTTTGCGATCGTACTTTTTTATATTTCGTTTTTTCCATTCTAGAACAGTCTCCAAACTAGCAAATTTGTAACCATTAATTTCCTGCGAATTTTCAAAAACCTTTTCAAACCACTCCTCATGTCCAGGCCAAAGAGTTCCCACATCAATATTCACACCATCAATAGATAGTTTATAAAGTTTTTGATTCTTGTCATTCTCAAAGTAAACAGTTTTTTCAATGGCAGAATTCTTCACATGTCCATCTAAAAGAATATCTAAATCATGCATATTCCCTAACCCCTCAAACTTCAAAGCACCAAACAGATAAAGGGGAGCTGATCCAAAAACCACAAAGTCTCCTTCCACTTTTCTGCAGAGCTTTCTCAAAATCGGTTTGATCTTTTCAAAATAATCCCAATTAATTTTCATAAAAATAAAACTATCTAAGTTTTAGAGACTGCAAAAGAAGGTGTAAAGCAAAGCCAACACAGATAAAAACTTTACCAATTAGCTTTTGTAACTCTTTTGAAATTGCTGTTTTTGGGAGCTTGGTGGCTGCTAAAACAACATTACTCTGCAATCCAGGCTCTACCAAAATGTTCTTTTCCTTCGAATCAATATTTACACCATCCGTAACTTTTCGCAACCGAACTTTTATCTTAAACTCTCCAGGTGAACTCTCTTTTTTGATTCTTGCCAACACCTCAAAATTGGCATCACCGCTACTATCTGTTTCAAGCTGGGGGAAATCAGCCCACGCTGCATTCCAAGCTAACCATTTTTTCTCGTCAGCGGAAAGGGTTCGCGCATTGTAAAAATTTTCATCCTCTGCAGCAAGAATTTTTACATAATAGAACGAATCTGACTCAAAATTTTTTATTCGCACCGTAGTTGTAAAGGGCTCGTCAACCCTAACACTACTAGGTAATTCAAACTCTATTTCCCTTTCTTCATCCTCTTCACCAACATACTCTGCGCCATAAATGCTATTTTCATGTAAAGGTGTCCCCAAAATATCAGAACCATCTGCATCTTTACCAAAAGTTACTTTGCTATTATTACTCATCCAATTAATCTTAGAACTGCCAGCATTTTCTGGCCAAATCCTTTCCATAGACAACTTTAAATCGTTGTCTCCCGCAAACCAACCCTCAGAACAATCCACCTCATCCACAACTTGCCTCCCTGAGTCCACTAACTTTAAATACTCACCACCATTTCCAAGAGCCCCCGTATAAATAAGATCTGCCTCTATATCACTAACTGTATTGTCATCTGTCCGCTCTAAAAGGAAATAACCGCCAGCAGCAATTCTGCCTGCTATTTCAATCTCGGGAGATCCATCCTCTGCCACCAGTAACCAACCATCTAAATTCAAATCATTATTCGCATTATTATAAAGCTCTATCCATTCATCGTTGTAAGAGGCGCGTGTTCCCATCCACGCAATCTCGTTAATCACAACATCTCCGGGAAAAACTTCTTGCTCTTCAGTAGCCGCACGAAGTGTTACGTGACTAAGTTCCTGAAAATCATTGTCTAGCGCAGCAACCTTAAAAACATACTCTTTCCCTTGTTCTAAACCTTCAAAATTGTAAACTAATTGGCTGCCCACAGCAATTCCCAAATCAAAACCAGAACCATCGTCAACATAAACTCTATAATAAACATTAGAAAAAGAAGATTCCCAGGAAAGTTTTATATTTCCCGTACCCGCTACCGCACTCACCGACCAATCAACATTAACTCGCTTGTCATTAGAATTACCCGCCAATAAAGTGCTCGCAAGACCCGTCCTTGCAAAGGCTTCAGGAATAGGGATAGTGGAAACAACACTGACAGAACTTTCTGTTGCTGTGGACCCAAAAAAGCAATATTCTAAAAGGGAGCTCCAAAAAGAGGAAAATAGAAACAATGCAATACACCCAACCACAAGAAAAATAATTACAACAAGAGGTTTTTCTTTTCCGGACACCCTCATCCGAAGCCAGAATACCACAACCCCCCACCGACCCCAAACCCCAACATTTCCCCTATCAACAAAGCGCTCATAGACCTCTAAGGTCTAAAAGGCTATAACAAAAGCCTTAAGAATCGAAAAAAACAGGAATAATTTTATTGCTAACCTTTGATTATAAGAAAAGGGCTAATAGACCTCGGAGGTCTAAAAGAGTGGTTAACGGACAACTACACGGTCGACGCGGGTAATGGAGCTTTTGCTGTAGTATTTGGATAGGGGAACATTGTTTGCACCTTCATACCAGGGGTCTTTCATAATGTATTCTCCGTTCTTCTTTTCCTTAATTACCACAAAGTGGGTTCCACCAAAGGCTGAAAGACGAACAATGACCGGTCCTTTTTCTAAAGCAGAATCCAAAGAACTATTCCCCCAGGACAAATCTCTATAGAACTTGAACCCGTTCACCTCAATAGGAATCTTATTACCATCACTATCTGTTAGATAAACGTACAAGTAACCCAAATCTGGGACAAAAGCAGAATCTACTAATGCAATATCTTTAGGCGTAATATCGTAGCCATGATAGGTAGCAATCATTGCTACCGAAGATACCAAACAGCCATAACCGGCAACGGAGTAGTTAGAACTGCCCAAATTATAAGTTCCCCATTCTCTATCTCGCTGGTTATAATAACAACCCCAATCATCACATTCCGTCTGCCCAGAAAGCAGAGTTGCTCCTCCCTGAGCAGTAACAAACGCCCGCATAGCTGCTAGCTCTGCCCGCGCTTCTCTTAGCAGATCTTGGTACTTTTGCTCATCATTTTTTGTCGCTGCCAGCAAGTTTTCTTTCTCTCGCCGTTGTCCATCCAACTGGGCTTTTTGTGCTTCCAAAGTTTGCTTGTAACTCTCTATCTCCGCCTTTACTTGTTCCACTTCTACTTTTTTCACTTCCAGCAAATTTTTCTGCTCAGTACAGTCACCCTTAGTAATCTCCATTTCGTCAATAAGTTCCTGATCCTTTTTCTCCAACACCCGCAAATACTTAACCCGGTCAATAAGTCGAGATAAAGTTCGAGCACCAAAAAGAAGTTCAAAGGTTGAAAAGCGCGACGATTTGTAGCTTTCCCTAGCCCGCTGCTGTAGAACACTCTTTTGCTCCTCCAAAAGTTCATCCAAGGTAAGAATGCGTTCTTCCAATTTTTCTATATCTGTATTTAGCTCCTCTAGTTCTTTTGCTTTTGCATACAATCTTGACTGGGTTTCGTTTATTCTCAGATTAGTAAGATAAATCTGATTATCCATATAGGCAATTTCATTTTGTAGTGTAGTCTTTCTTCCCCTTGCCTCGCTCAACTTATCTTCAAGCTCTTCTATTTCCTTTTCTAAATCCTTCATTTCCTCTTCACTTATACCTTCCTCTTCTTCCTCAGTCTGTTCTTCCGACTGTTCATCTGAGCTTGCACTGTCGGTATCTTCAGCCCAAAGAGAATAAGGATGCGAAACAAAAATAGTAATAGAAGCAAGAAGAAGGAAGAAGGAAAAAAGATATTTCTTTTGGACAGGCAACCCAAACATAACTAGTGTATTTTAGCACGAAATGGAAAAAACCTATACTAGCTAAGCCTTTAAGTATTTACGAGTTGCTAAGTACGCAGCTAACATACCCAGAAAAGCAGCGCCCAAAAGCTCGCCGCCCACAACTTCTAAAGCTAATACTGGGGTTACTTCTGGCAAAGGAACATCTCGAAGCAAAGACGTTAGTTGCGGATAAAAATAAACACCTAAGCCAGCAACAATAGCAAGAGAAACAAGAACAGCCCCCAGCCCATAAAAAGCTCCTTGAAGCAGAAATGGCGCCCGGATATACCATTTCCCAGCGCCAAGCAGGCGCATAATCTCAATTTCTTCTTTCTTGCTATGAATACTCACCCCAATTGCAAGCAAAATTATAAATAAGGAAATAGCAGCAAAAACTGCCACCAACACTAACCCCCCACTTCTTATAGCATCAGAAACTTGCTTAAAGTTTTGCGCTACATCTTGAAAATAAACCACCTCTTCTACCAGCTCATTGTTGTTTAACACCTGACTTATACTATCCAATTTTTCTATGTCTTCCGCCCGAATATCCAAGCTAGCCGGAAATATGTTAGCAGATATAGACTCCAATAAGGCAGGCTCGTCTTGATAATCTTGCCTATAAATCTCCAACGCCTGCTCCTTGGAAGTATAGGTTACTTCAAGAACACTAGCAGACTGCTCTAACCTAGACTTTAGCTCTAGTATATCCTCCTCCAGAGTTTCTGGCTTAAAAAAAGCTGTAAGTTGAGCACGACTTTCCAAATAATCCAAGGTAACATGTGAACTCAAAGCAACCAAAACAAAAACTGTAGTTACAAAAAAGGTTAAGGTGGTTACAAGAAGAGCTGCAAAGCTAATACCTTTGTCCCTCCAAATATTTACCAATGCTTGCTTAAAAACATTCATAAGATTAAAACACAAAAATATACAATCGTGCAAACAACAAACTACAAAAAAGCTTTATTTATCAGTTTCACCAACTAATTTACCATCTTCCAACTCCAAGGTACGTTTATCAAACTGGTCAACTATCCAAATATCATGAGTAGAAACCAAAACTGTAGTGCCATTTTTGTTTATACGCTCCAAAATTTCACAAATCTTTTCCGAGGACCCTCGATCAATATTACCTGTAGGCTCATCTGCTAACAACAAACGCGGCTTGTGAATCAAAGCACGCGCAAAAGAAACGCGCTGTTTTTCTCCACCCGACAAGTTCTGAGGGAAAAGATTCGCTCTGTCTTCCAACCCAACCAAAGAAAGGGTCTCCAGCGCACGATCCTTTGCATTTTCCTCCCCCATTATTTCCAAGGGAAGAATTACATTTTCCAGAACAGTTCGGGACGGTATTAGTTTATACTCTTGAAACACTGTTCCCAGCTGCCGACGTAACTCTGTAGCCATACTATCACTAAGACGTGGTATTTCCCAATCCTCAAAATAGAGTGTTCCCTCTGTGGGCAGCTCCTCTCGCAAAATCATTTTTATTAGAGTTGTTTTTCCCGATCCCGAAGGACCAACCACAAAAACAAAATCACCTTCGGAAACCGAAAAGGTAATTTCACGAAGAGCACAAGTCCCGTCTGGATATTCTTTTGTTACAGAATCAAAAACAAGCATAAATAAAAGAAAGTTCGAAACTTAAAATAAATTTCAAACCCAGATTTCCAAGTTTAAAACCTATAAAAATTTTAAGTTCTTAGTCGCTAGATACTCTTCGGGTTTTTGTGCTTAGAATCTCGGATTTGGTTACTTAAACACTACTCTCTCTACCTGCATTAGCTTTTTGTTGCTATCTTCTAAATCACGTATCGGTCCCTGAACTTCTGCCTCTAGGGACTCGGCAACAATTAGTTTATCATCCCCGGCTGCTAAGTAAATAATTTCTTCGCCACCCGACCCTATCAAAACATGAGTAGCGCCTCCGGGCGCACTTTGAGAAATATCAATAGTACCGGAATAGCTCTGCCAGCCTGACTGTAGATCAGAATCAGCAGAACTGTCCAAACTTGCTTGATCCTGTTTTTCTTTACCTTCTTCTTCCACAATAGAACTCTCCCAACCCTCCTGTCGTGATAATAAGCCACTTTCCATAATTTTTATTAGACTATAACCAATAATAGCTGAAAAGAGGGAAACAGCAATAAGGACAAAAATTTTTTGGGAATTACTTTGGGACAGAGTTGGCATTTAAGAATTACAAAAGGTTTAAAAACTCCTCGACTAACTACTAATTTTCTATATCTTACACTACCCCAATACCTTGGCGCAATTGGGCTTCAATAAATTCATCCAAGTTTCCATCCAAAACTTCCTCCGGCTGCTTAACCTCAACCCCTGTTCGTAAATCTTTTACCATTTTATAAGGGTGTAAAACATAAGAACGAATTTGGTGCCCCCACCCCGGAACCTCATAATCCCCTTTTAACTTTTCCCTCTCTTTTCTCCGTTTTTCCAGCTTTTTCTGGTAGAGACGGGCGCGGAGCATTTCCATAGCTCTCTCCCTATTTCTTTGTTGGGTTCTTTCCATCTGACATTCAACCCTAATTCCAGTTGGTTTGTGCTTTAACCTCACTGCAGTTGAAACCTTATTCACATTTTGACCCCCAGGACCCCCAGAACGAAAAGATGAAAATTCGATATCCTCAGGACTCAAATCCACCTCAACATCGTCTTTTATAACCGGCATAATTTCTACCAATGCAAACGATGTTTGTCTGAGATTATCAGCATTATAAGGCGATTGTCGCACTAATCGGTGCACCCCTGCCTCACCCTTTAAATATCCGTAAACATTTGAATCTTCAACTTTATATGTTACAGATTTAAGACCCGCCTCTTCTCCAGGAGATTCCTCAACCTTAGTAATATCCCATCCTTGCGCGTCAGCATAACGCTCATACATTCTAGCTAACATCTCTGTCCAATCCATAGCCTCAGTACCACCCTGACCAGCATGGATAGAAAGAAAAACATCATAAGAGTCATAATTCCCAGAAAGATAAGTTTTAAGCTCCAGGTGCGAAAGTGCTTCCTCCAATTCCTCATCCTCTACTTCATTGTTTTTCCAACCTTCCAGCAAACCCTCAACCTCCTCCAAAGCTTCTAGGTCTTCCTCCAGGATAGAAATTTTCTTCATTACTTCTTGTCCTCTTCGCCAGTCGTCCCAAAGATCAGGGTCTTCTGATTTCTCGTATAGCTCCGACAATTCTCGCCTTTTTTCCTCAATATTTAATTTTTGCTTAATAGCTTCTAAGCGTTCTACAAAATCAGCATCCATCTTAAAATTATTTTACCACAAGGCAAAGCATTCTAAATCATTGACAATTATAAGACAACTTGTTAATTTAAAGCCCCGCATAGTTAGGATCTGAAAAAGAGAGAGGAAAAGGAGAAAGATGTCAAAAAGTACACATAGATTACTTGACCGGTGCTTGGTATTTTTCGACTTGGAAACCACGGGCCTCGACCCGTTACGCCATGAAATTATTGAGGTAGCAGCTGTAGTTGCGAGACCACCCTATTTCCGAGCTTTTGGGGAATTTGAAATAAAAATCGCACCCTGCCACATTGAAACAGCAGACCCCCAAGCCCTCGAAATCAACCAATACAGCAAAAAGCGGTGGCGAACTGCTGTAGAACTCGAACATGGACTAAGGATTTTTAACTGTTTTGCTGCCAGTAAGTTGCTAGCAGCTTATAATGTTGGGTTCGACATGAGTTTTCTTATCCCTGCCCTCAATAAACTCAATATAAAACCCAAGTTCGACTACCACTACTTAGATGTGGCTTCTATCGCCTATTGGGAACTTCAAGGTAATCCTGAGGTAAGTGGTTTGGGACTAACTGAAATGTGTGAACATTTCGGAATTGAAAACAAGCAGCCCCACTACGCATTAAGCGATGCACACGCTACCCACAAACTCTTTCAAGCTCTAAAAGCTCTTTCGAAGTAGTCTATAAGGGGTTCTCGGACAAAACCGAGGACCCTTTTTTTGCTTTTACAAATCAAAACTAAGAGGAAAAGAGGTTTCTTAACTCTTGGGCTGCTTGCTCGGGAGTACCGTGACCGTAAGCCATAATCTCTGCACCAAGCTCAATACCGCCCAATTTTTTCTCCCGCGGAACAAACTCCAAGTGCCAGTGGAAATAAAAACTACCATCTCGATCTTTTTTCAAAAAATACTCAGACAAAGAATGAATCCAATAATTGTAGGAAACTTTGTTCCCAAATTTCATAGTCATTACATCGCAAGTTTTCTTCAACACGTCAGCCAGAGCAGTAACTGTATTTAAATCAACTTTTGAAAAGTTTGGCTCATGTTCCTTAGGCAAAACCAACATCTCGTAAGGCCACTCTGCCGCATAAGGAACAATAACCAAAAAATGAGAGTTCTCAAAAACTTTTCTCTTCCCCTCCTGTTCGCGTTTTATTAAATCACAGTAAGGACACTCCTTATTTTCCCTAAAATATGGTTCTGCTTTTTCCAACTTTTCTTGAATAGACTCTGGAATTTTCTCAAACACAACTAATTGCGAGTGCGGATGGGAGAGGGATGCACCTGAATTTGGTCCGTGGTTATTAAAAACAAAAGGTAGCCCTTTATCATCGTAGTGCCGACACCTAAATAAGTATGCTTGAATTATTTTTTCCGCGTGTTCCAGCGGAAGCTGTGCTAAATCAGAATAATGATCTGGGCTGTGGATTATAACCTCGTGACCCGACAAGACTGGAAATTTGTTTGGAACAACCCGCACTTCCCAGCCAGGACCGTTGGGAATTCCCCGACCCAATCTTAGTACTTCGGGAGGGGTTTTATTTTCTCGCCCCTCACCGAAGGGGCAAGATTCTGGAGTATCTAAGCTTGATTCCTGTAACCTACCACCGCCATCTTCAGAAACTATACGCCACTCGCCTGTAAAAGCATCTTCACGGTATGCACCACGGCTACGCTCTACACCAAATCTGTACCCCAATGCTTTTTGATAAAGTTTAAAATATTGCTTTGCAGAAGTACTCCAAGAAAAATCAACCCCCATTCCCGCTTCTACCAAAGACCCCCAATCTAGAACAGCTTCTTCTAACTTACTCTGGTCAGCACCCGCAACCCCCTTAAAAACTTTATAACTTAGCAAAGCTCTTTTTAAGCTTTGAATAAGACCTTTTTTACTATAATTACTGAAAGCAAAGCCGTTCTCACCGTCCTGAACCGTATCAGCTAATCCCCCCACAGCATGTACTACGGGAACCGCACCATAACGCATTCCCATCATTTGCGGCAAACCGCAAGGCTCAAATTTAGAAGGCATGAGGATAACATCTGCACCAGCAAAAATGCGCCGGGCTAACTGCTTGTCAAATTTGATCTGAGCAGAAAAATTATCATGGTTTTTATCCAACTTCTGAAACTTTTTCTCCCACTCTGGATCACCAATCCCCAAGAGAACAAACTGCAAATCCAATGATTTTAAACCTCTCCATGCTTTATAAATCAAATCTAACCCCTTTTGATCAGGATCTAGCCGCCCAACAAACCCAACCAGTAACTTGTCCGGATTCTCTTCTAAACCCACAGCCTGCTGCAAACCTTCTTTATTTTTAGCTTTGCCATCCCTCCAGTTAGCAATAGTATAATTTGCAAATATTTTTCCATCTTTCTCCGGGTCAAAAGATTCTGTATCAATCCCATTTAAAACACCAAAAATTCTTGCTTTGCGGGAACGTAAAACCTCATCCAAACCCTCGCCAAATTCGGAAGTTAAAATCTCCTTAGCGTAAGTAGGAGAGACAGTATTTATCACATGCGCCTTAGCAATGCCCACTAATAGAAAATCAATGTTATCATCTTGAGCATCCCAAGAAAGGAGGCGTGAGTTTTCAATAGAAAGACCTGTTTCCGAAAAAAGGTCTAAGCTAGAAATACCTTGATAAGAAAGATTGTGAACAGTAAGAAGGATAGCAGGAGAGGGCTCTAATTCTTCTACATACTTAGGAATAAGCCCTGTATGCCAATCATTCAAGTGCAACACATCCGGCTTCCAATATTGTTCTTGCTCTAACCAAGAAACTACAGCACGGTCAAAAAAAGCAAATCTTCGGATCTCCCCATCCAAACCAGTAAAAGCTTCTGTACCTCCGCTAAACAAATACTTATCATTTTCAAAAAGAAGTACCATAACATCTGTTCCCGGAAGCAGTGTTTGCCATACTGCAGTTTTGTGTGTTTCATCTGCAAAAGGCACCTCAATCTCACCCATTTTTTCAAAGGAAAACTTTTCCCTTTCTATCACATCATAAAAGGGAATTGCCACACGAACTTCCACACCTAACCTGGAAAGAGCTTTGGGAAGTGCAGCAGAAACATCACCCAATCCACCAATCTTGACAAATGGGTCACATTCTGAAGAGCAATAAAGTACTTTCATAATTTAACAAATTAATAAACACTAGGAGAATTTAAGAGGACTAAATTACTCAGCTCAAAAGCCAATAAGAGTAACACCCAAGACCAAAAGCAACACGGAAGCCAGCACTGTTATCCAAGTCTCTTTACCCCCAGTAGGCGGTACCTCTATTTCCTCCTCTTCCTCTTCAACTGGCTGCTCACCTTCGATAGTTACATCAATAGCAGCATCGTCACTTTGATCATTTTCCCTAAGAGTGGCAGTATTTACAGAACTGTAACTACCCTCAGCAAGATCAGACGATAGCGTTGAACTAAACTCAACTATTACACCGTCATCTTCAGTAGAATTGGCAGGAACAGTGCCAAACCGCAAATCCTCGTCAACAGTACCATCCAAACCAGAATCACCTTCAAACATTTGATAAATATTAGAACTGGTGTAAACATCCGAAACTCTTACATCCTCTGCATCCACATTTCCCGTATTCCAAACCACAACTCGCCACTCAACTACAGACCCTATATCAACTGTTGTCCGATCATCATACCATCGTTCGCCGCCCTCTTGGCGAACATATTTCTTAATGTGCAGCGCATACTCCCCCGAAGGAGTAACTTCAATACTAGCACTGTCTGAACCGCCTTGATCTAACATTCCTGTATTTGTAGAAAGATAAGTATTGGTTCCTAAATCTTGAATCAAAGAATCGTTATCCTTAACTACTGCAGTAAATGTTTGGTAAAGATTTGAATCAGCAAAAGACTCTTCCTCTGTTCCATTAGCAGGAATAGTTCCCCAATTGAAAGATGGTCCAGCACCATCAGGGCTACTACCATCAAAAGTTTCATAAATATCTTGCTGATCATAAGAATCTGTAGAACTGGCTTCAACGTCTGCCGTCCTACTATTCCAAACCACAAGCTTCCACTTAACCGTAGATTGGGGATCAACTGCTAAGGTTCCTACTTCAACTTCAGATAAAGAGCTTGTTGTATCGGAATACCAGGCAGTTGTGCACTCCCCACTAGTATCTATTTCACAAACATATTTTTTAATTTGAAGATCAGACTCACCCTCAACTCCAACACGAATACTAGCTGAATCAGAAAGGTCGTAATCAGTCACATAAGCTGTGTTTTGAGATAAATGTGAACCAGCACCAGCGCTTTCTAGCAATGGATCCTCCGCTAAAACAACAGCTTCAAACTCCCGTGACAAATCGGTAGATTCAAAAGCTTCCTCCTCTGAACCGCCAGCAGGAATAACAGAGGGCCAATCTTGATAAGTAGGTCCAGTTCCAGTAGGTTCTGCTCCAGCAAAAGAGCTGTAAATCTCACTAGCTGTATAATCATCTGTAGTCTCAGAAACAGATATATCCTCACCACCAGAATTCCACAGTACTATCTTCCAAACTACAGTAGTACCTGGATCCACGGGAAGGGTACCCACAGTTACATTAGAAAGAGTTGTTTCTGTATCAGTGTACCAAGCATCTGTACCTTTAACCTTTACATACTTCTTTATCTTAAGGTCTGGTTCTGTAACTGTAAAAGTAAGGGTGCAATTCTCGCCACCACCAAAAGAAGCTTCGGTTGGTTCGGGCTCAGTAGTAGTATCTGGTCGGGAAATTTTCCAGGCTAAAAACACAGCTCCTACCGCCAAAAAAACAGTTCCCAACACAACCAAAATTGTAGTTAAAGTTTTTCTATTCATAAGAACAATTACTTACTAAGGCGACGGTGTTGCGTAATTAGTACACTGCACAGTACCTTGAACATTAGCGCAAACTCTACTTGCTACTCCCCATGTACCTGTTTTGTCAATCACAATAGGAGCATCGCTAGAACTAGCAGGATAAGTAGCACTCCAGGTAGGACCTTGTCCCGCTACATCAACAGAGAATGGGCTCCCCGCAATTTGCTCGTTCTCTTGAAAACCATCAAAAGCTGAGCCAACCTTAGGATCAAGATAAACTTTAAAATCAATACGGACAATAGGATAAGGGTTATCTCGCTGATCCTGGTAAGACCAACGGCTGCTTCCTTGGCAAGTAATGCTAACAGAATCACCAAGCTCAATTTCAGAAGGCGAGGGAGAAATAGTTAAATCATCACAAGTAATATCTTCTTCTGGGAAGGGGGCGAGATCCAAAGCTAGTACACAACCCCCACCATCCGCAGTGCAAGTATCCTGGTCATCGCAACCGGAAGAACCAACATCGTTACTCACCTTTACCCATGCGTAGTGTGTACTTGGCTGATATGTATCATTAGTAAGACTAGTAAGATCCCAAACAGCTTTATTATCACCGGACGCTGCATTAGGATCAATTGAACCCGCATCAGAACCCCAAGTATAAGAAAGAGCCCCACCATCTCCTTGAGTAGCCTGAACAGTCAAGGTAACTGTCCCCCCAAAATAGGGAAGTCCGGTAGGCTCCGCGGTAATGTTATTGCATCGTGGCCCAGTAAGCTCTTCCTCCTCACAGTACTGGTCACCAATTTCCCAAAGCACTGCATCATTAGAAACATTGGGATTTCCCACCGCCCCATCAGTTTGCCCTACAGGACAATCGGGGGGAGCTCCCCCAAAATCCGCATGTAAACACATTGTTTTCCAATAATCATCGGAGTCAATAGTGAACTCTTTTTTGACGGGGTTGTCACTGCAACCAATTTCTGGATCAAAGCCGTCATAACAATGATAGCGAGTAAACCCTACTGGTTGCCCATGGCAATTTTCGGCGTGCACTGTCAAACATGCTTGTTCAATAGTTATTTCTTGACCATTATAAGTAAATGTTTCTGATCCATCAGCCCAAGAAACCTTACATTCTTCTGGCGCAGGTTCGCTAGACCGACAGGCACCATCAATACACTCTTCGCCTTGAGCTGTACAATCCTCAACCCAACCAAAATGCCCGTCATCACAAGTATTACCAGCCCCACAAAAATCACAACACCTACCCCAAGCTTTCAAACAGTCGCCGTGGCATTCATAATTCGAAACATCACACAAGTCAGGCTTATCCCCCCCACAATAGTCAGAGAGCTTTGTTCCTGTGCAGCCAGCTGCCGAAGCGGGAGTTTCGCTTACTGGCTCTTCAGTTTTTTGCAATCTCCACGCAAGAAAACCAGCAGTTCCACCCAAAAGAAGAGTAAAAGCTACAGTAACACCTACTAGTACTTTTTTACTTCGCAATAAGGAAAAAATGTTCCCAAAAAAGGAACCAGAAGATTTGGATTCAGTTTCCGGATCAGAAAAAGATATATTTTCCATGGACAGGGCCTATCCTAATATAAACTAGGTTCAAGCTAGCATATTATGGAAATCGGCGCAAGGAAATTAGCACCCTAAATGGTAAGCGCAGTCTTTCCTTTTGTACAATGTTTAATTAAGATTAACGACCACAACAATGCTTATATTTCTTGGGAGTACCGTCTGGATATGTTGCACCACAAGGACAGGGGTCATTCCTCCCCGGCTCTTCCTCTTTCTCAATCGGCTTAAGCTTCTTTCTTTGCCCACCAGCCGCAGGAGAAGCCCCGGGGGCTGAGGAATGCGGCTGCCCTGACAAAGCAGCTTTCTCATCCCTAACCCCTAGCTCCGGTTTCTCGTGCTGAAGCTGAATTCGGCGCGGCATTTTGGGAGCAGAAATCTCATCAGGCGAAGAAATTCTCACACGTACTAGCCGTTCGGCAGTGTTAGAATAAATATCCCTCATTAGTTTTTCAAAAAGTTCTCGCGCTTCTCTTTTATATTCCACCAACGGATCACGGCGGGCGTGTCCCCGCAAGCCAATTCCCTCCCGCAAATCAGTAAGAGTATCAATATGCTCCATCCAAAAAGTATCAACAACTCCCAAAGAAATTTCCTTCACAATTTCAAACCATGTCTCGCCCAATTCTTCTCGGCGTGTTTCCCAAACTTCAGGTAAATCATCACTATAACTTTCAAGCTTTTCGAGAAGCCAATCCAACCGCTTTTCCCCCTCCGCACCCCCAGAATTTTCAACCGCTGATAATATTCTCCTTCTCAACTTGTAAACAATCTCCCGCTGGACATTAGCAACATCATCATACTCTACAAGATGCTTTCGAATATCAAAATTGTAACCCTCCACCTTCTTTTGAGCTCTTTCAATAGAACCAGACACCATAGGATGCTCCAAGGGAACATCCTCCTCCATCCCAAATCTATCCATTAATGCTTTTACCCTATCTCCACCAAAAATACGCATTAAGTCATCTTCCAGAGAAACAAAAAATTGGCTTGAGCCTGGATCCCCTTGCCTACCTGCACGCCCACGCAACTGGTTATCAATCCTTCTTGCCTCGTGCCGCTCCGTACCAACAACATGTAGCCCACCCAAATCCAAGACCTGTTCTTGCTCTTCTCTATCAACTGGATCTCCACCTAATTTAATATCCACACCCCGACCAGCCATGTTAGTAGCTACAGTAACGGATTTAGGACGACCAGCCTGGGCAATAATCTCAGCCTCGCGCTGGTGATTTTTTGCATTCAAAATTTCGTGGGGAACATGTTTTCTTTCTAATAAGCTATGCACTAGCTCGTTCTTTTCTACCGATGTAGTTCCCACCAACACAGGTTGACCGCGCTCATAGCACTCTTCTATTTCCCCTACTACTGCTCGCCATTTTGCTGACTTAGTTTTATAAACTAAGTCTGATCGGTCGTCTCTAATAACTGGTTTGTGAGTAGGAATAGCAATTGAATCTAATCCATAAATTTTCTTAAACTCTTCTGCCTCCGTCATTATGGTTCCGCTCATGCCCGCAAGTTTGTCGTACATCCGAAAATAATTCTGAATTGAGATAGTTGCTAAAGTTTGGGATTCTTTCCTAATAGGAACACCCTCCTTAGCTTCAATTGCCTGATGCAAACCCTCACTATAACGGCGCCCCAGCATTAACCTACCAGTAAATTCATCCACAATTATTACTTGCCCCTCTTTCACAATATAATCCACATCCCTTTCAAACAAAGTGCGGGCTCGTAGCGCTTGCTCTACGTGGCGCACAGTTTCAAAATCCTGCTCGTAAAGATTATCAACCCCTAGCTTGCGTTCTACCTTGCGTAACCCAAGCTCTGTAAGGTTAGCTGTCTTTTCCTTTTCATCCACCTCAAAATCGGTCCCCGAAACCAAGCCCTCAGTTAATTTTGCAAATTCATAATATTTTTCAGTTGCTTCCTCTCTTGGAGCAGAAATAATAAGAGGTGTTCTTGCCTCATCAATTAAGATAAAGTCTACTTCGTCCACAATAGCAAAATTGTGAGCTCCCACATCATCGTTAGAATTAGTTTGCACCATTCCGGAAAAACTGTGCGCCATATTATCTCTTAAATAATCAAAACCAAATTCATTGTTCGTACCATAAGTTATATCTGCTTGGTAGGCTTCTCTTCTCTCAACAGGACGAAGATGCTGAAGTCGGGGATCGTGTTCCGAATCATCTACGTAAGAAGGATCTAAAATAAAAGCGTTGTCATGTACAATACAACCAATTTCCAAACCTAAAAAGTGCAAAGTTTGACCATACCAGCCAGCATCACGCCTAGCTAGATAATCGTTAACTGTAATCATATGACACCCCTTACCTTCCAAAGCATTAAGGTAAAGTGTAAGAGCTGAGGTTAAAGTTTTACCCTCACCAGTCTTCTGCTCTGCTGCTTTTCCTTGGTGGAGCGAAATAGCAGCCATAAGCTGAACATCATAAGCACGCTCGCCTTGTTTCCTTCGAATTGCTTCTCGGACAACCGCAAAGACTTCCGGTAGTAAATCATCTAAAGTTTCTCCTTTTTCTAAACGCTTCTTAAACTCAGGTGTCTTTGCCTGCAGTTTCTCGTCAGAAAGAGGCTTAATCTCGCTCTCGAGTTGGTTTATCTCCTCTACTACAGGTGTAAGCTTGTTTAATTGTTTCTCGTTAGAATCAAAAAGATTCCCCAAAAATCCAAACACAATCAGCCTCAATTCTATCACGAACCCACTTACCTTTAAACCGGCCGAGGATAAAAGCCGCCGCGCGTGCCACCCTGCACCCGGGCTTTTTCTAATTTTTTTTACCTTGAAGACTGAATTTGGCATTTTTTATTAAAAGGGAGTGGTCCTAGAACCACACTTATAATACAGACAAAAGAACCACCATATATTAAATAACTACAAGATAAAGCTATAGTCTACAATATTAATTTGTGGTAATATTTCTCTTAGAAACTCAAAAGCACATAAACAAATGAATTCATTCCAAAGGGGGAGGTCATGCGAGATATTAGCAAGTTTATTGCGCAGATGGTCTGGAGCCCAAGTAGTATTCTCCAGATACTGGGTTGCGCCCGTAAGTTTTTCCTAGATCGGATAATGAGGGTGGTTACCCCAGCACCTTGGTACCTACCTTTTGGGGATGCTTGCCACAAAGCAACTGAAGCCCTCCACATTGGTTCCGGCGCCAACAGGGGTAAGTTTGAACCCACCCCAGAAAGGCCGTTCTTTTTCAAATCCAAAGAGTCATTTGGCGGATTTTGGAAATGGCGCTGGAAAAGAAGCATTGAAGAATACCGGAAGCGGTACGGGGATGTAACCTGGCAATACGAAGGACAGTACTGGAAACTTATGAGAACGGGAGAAGAATTGCTTACTGGTTCCCCGGACAACATTGGTTACTGGGACCGCTTTCTAAGCTTACCCCAAAGCCTTGGTTTGGGGCCTGTTGAAATCTTAGAAGTAGAGTACACACTCCCTACGGTTGAGCTGTTTGAAAGGTACCCCTTTACCGGGCGTATCGATCAGCTTTGGCACCTACCCCAAAGAGATATGCTAGCAATTGTTGACATAACCACAAGCCGGCTCGAAAACATCAAACTACTGCAGATTTCCGCCTACATTGAGGGCCTAAAAGCAGTCCTTTCTAAAAAGCCGGAAGTGGCTGCGCACTTTGGCAACCTACCAATCATGGGTATAGTTTGGTCACTAAGAAGCGGTGAATTGCGAAAACTCGAAAGCTATAACCGCCAAAGGTTAGAGGGACAGTTCGCAACTGCTCAATCCGTACTGCTAGAGCAAAAATGGACACCTATAGACAACGACCACACCTGTAAATACTGTCGGTTCAACTCTGTTTGTCGGAAAGAACCTTTTGAATCTTTGGAAACAAATGTTGGAGATAAAGGAGGAAATAGTCCGCCAACTGTAAAACCAACAGAAGGAAAAGAAGAACCTAAATCACCCGAACAACTCAAGCTCCCCCACAATAGAGAAGACGGAGGTTGGTTCCGGGGCTGGAAAGTACGCGGTGACAAGCCTCCTAAATAGATTCCGAACAAAATCAAAAGCCCGAGTTCTGGGTCGCGGTCTGTACCGCACCTCAGCCCTCGGGCTATTTCTTTGCAAACGACAACTCAGTTGTCGTTTTTGACTAAGTGCCAAAGCCAAGAAGCTACGTCCTCTGGGCGCTTGGGTAGGTTAAGAGCTTTTTGTGCAAAGGGAGAAAAAATCCCCAGCTTCCGCCAAGCAATTCTCCCCACCTGCTCCTTAGTTGCTCCCAAACCAAACATCTGCCAAGCAGCGCTGTAAGCGCGCCAGGCATGTTGATAAGCCCCTGCTTCCGCAATGTAGGGCTCCGATGCTCCGGGAGGAAAAACCCCCTCCGTAATCGCAACGCCTTCCTCCGGCAAGTAAGCCTCCAGAGAAGAAAGAAGCTCTTCTTCCAAATCCCGCGGAAGATCCACCTCTTTCTTATTCTTGGGGGACCGAGATTCACCTACGCGCACTTTTCGAACAATCCTGTAAGGCACTTTTTTCATCCCCCGCCTCCTCCAGCATTTTCAATCGCTTCTCCCAGTGCTTCTGAACCTCCGCGTCCGCTCCTCCTGGAAGGCTGCGCAACACACTCAGAATCTCGTGTACCCCGCAGATTCGATCTCCCAATTCAAATCTACTCATATTCATTAGGGCCTCCTAGAGGTCCAACTTTAGCTGGCTGGCCCCCGAGCTTGGTTCGGATTTCTTCTGATCACGGGATTCTGCTTCTTTCTCCGCGATAACAGCATCAATCCGATCCAGCTCTCGGTCTATGTCCTCCATACTGTAAGGGGACAGACCCTCTTGCGCCCGCTCCAAGCGACCTTCCACCTCCCGGCGGTATCCTCGGAGCTCGGAAATGCTCATCTGACGAAGTGCTGCTTTAGTACGCATAGCCACTCTCAGCTCCTTTCTTGTAAACCTGCCAACCTCGAACGAAATCTTATTCCAGTAGCTTAATTATATCCTATATCTGTAGATATTACAAAATAAAAGAGCCTGAAGGCTTTTTTCGAACACCCTCAGGCTCAAATGCTACCTAGTTATCATTTTCGCGGAAACGCATTAATACGTCACAAACCCAATCCGGGTCAACTTGATTTGCCTTGCGAAGAGCGCACTTAAGGGAACAACAATAGTAATATGAACTATTACTATTTCCGTCCAAATCAGGTACTAAAAAGGGCTTGCGATTAACAATAAAGTTCCCGCAACAATTACAATGCCCAAAGTAAAGCTCATTATCACGACAATTACAGCGGTACCATTGCAACAACTCTTTTAGTATCACATACCCTCACCACCCCTCAAAGAGACCATTAAATGAATAGAAGAAACACAACCAAAGCCAAAACTATTCTATAAACAGCAAAGGGTACTAGACCTATATTATCCACCAAACCCAGAAAAAATTCAATAGCTATAAAACCAAAAAGAAAAGAAGACACAAAACCCGTAACCAGAACCGAAAAAGAGGTATCAAGCGACGTCAAAGTAAAAAGACCCCAGAGTCCCGCTCCCAAAACTACCGGCGTTGCCAAAAGAAATGAAAAACGCGTTGCAGATTGGACAGTCAACCCCGAAAAAAGTCCCGCGGAAATCGTAATCCCCGAACGGGATACACCCGGAATCAGTGCCAAAATCTGCGAAAAGCCAATCTCCAGAGATGGTATAAGTCGTAACTCCTCCAAAACACGTAGTCCAACTGTATCAGCAATAATCATTATTAAAGCTACAATTAAAAGCGCACCAGCAATTATTTTTGGGGAACGCAAATTTGCTCCCACCCAATCGTTTAAAAGAATCCCAACCATACCCGCCGGAATAGAAGCCAGAACAAGAAAAACAAGTTGGCGAGAATCAGCCGAAAACTCAGAGAATGGAATCTGAACTACAGCATCCGTAAAAACACCTTGTTTTAAATCCGTAAACAACGACGTAAACATCCCCCACCATTCTTTACGAAAATAAAAGAGAACAGCAATGCCAGTTCCTAGATGCAAGAAAGCGTCCAAAGCCAAAGACTGCTCCTTCCAACCAAAGACCTTGGGTAAAAGAATAAGATGCCCCGAAGAGGATACCGGAAAAAACTCAGTTATGCCCTGGACAATACCTAGTACAAAAGCTTGAAAACTATTCATGAGTTGGGTATGGAGGTAACTTTGCCTCCATCTTAGCCATAAAACTACCAATAACCTTGTGGTTCACCACAAATCTAGCAACAAACGCTGCAAACAACCCCAACCCAAAACCACCAACAACATCGAACCAACGGTGGACAAACGCCCACACTCTGCCTGCGCCTACAGACAGCGCAAAAGCCAACAGAACCAAACCCAAAAGTTTATTATCCACTAAAACAGAAAAGGCAATAGCAGCACTAGCAGCTGCATGCTTAGAAGGAAAAGAGGTAGTTCGAAATCTAGAGTTCTGCTCCAAAAAAAAGATTGGAACTCGTGGAGAAGTCTCTGCTAATTCAAAAGGTCTGAGTGCCGGAAATACAATCCCAACCAACAATGAAAGTATGTTAGCAATAAGTACAGCTAACAAGGCTTGAAAAACAACACTTTTTTTTCCCTTAAGCCAAAAGTAAACAAGCGGCAAAAGGAAAACAAACACCAAATATTTGCCTATAGCTAAAATTAAAAAATCAGCCACAACTACTTCCGCGAGAAAAATGCGTACAAAAGAATAAAAAATTGGAAAAGCCTAAAGATGCTCCAACCTCTTGTTTCTTTATTGGAACAAAAACCTTAGAAACCCCTTTTTCAAAAGATTTTAGAGACTTGTCAACCGAAGAACGCGTTGTTTGATTATAAACCACCAATCCTCCGGACGAAAGTAACTTCTTAGTCTTTTCAAAAAACTCTATTTTTTTGAACTTATCTGGAAAATTACCACCTTGGAACACATCAACAAAAATAAGGTCGTAAGAAGAAAAGCTAAGCTCATAACGATCTGGATTATCTACCACGTCAAAGGCGTCCCCCTGAACAATATGCAAACCCGGAACCTCTGCCAACCCAAAAAACCTTTCCCCCACTTCCAACACAACTGGATCAAGCTCCACCCCGTCAATTCTAGAATTGGGAAACTTTTTACAAATAAAGTGAGCTACTGTACCCCCACCCAAACCTAAAATCAAAAATTTTTCCAATCTTTTACCCTGATACTCGTACGCTATATCAACCACCCGCGACCAATAACGCTGACCAATATTAGAAGCATTCTTATCAACAGACTGGCGAACACCATTAACCAAAAGCTGGCGCTCACTCCCAGCCTGAACAACTTCAACTGTTCCATAAATAGGTGATTTTTCCCGAAATAAGACCTGAGGAAAGATTGATTTTAGTAAACTCATGTTTAGCAGGATTATTCTGCAATAGCTATTAACTTCGACCTACAATTTACTTGGGACAGGCTGAATCACTCCCATTTCCACCATAGGTTCCAAAGCTTCTGGTATCAATACCGAACCATCCTCTTGTTGGTAGTTCTCTAAAATAGCCAAAACTGTCCTACCAATAGCAAACGCAGTACCGTTCAAGGTATGAACAAAATCTTTCTCACCTTTTTCATTTTGGTATTTTACATTAAGCCTTCGAGCCTGAAAGTCTGTACAATTGCTGGCAGAATGCGTCTCCCGATAACAATCTTGTGAAGGGAACCAGGCATTAATATCATACTTTCTAGCTGCTGGAGCACCCAGGTCACCAGTACACATTTCTGTCACTTGGTAAGGAATTTCTAGTTCTTGCATTAGGTTTTCTTGCACAGAGAGGAGAAAGTCGTGTTCCTCCTCGGATCCTTCCGGATGGGTAAAAGAAAACATCTCTACCTTATCAAATTGATGAACTCGAAAAATACCCTTAGTATCTTTGCCATAGCTACCAGCCTCGCGCCGAAAACAAGTAGAAAAAGCAACATAACGCCGTGGCAACGTACCCTCCTCCAAAACCTCATTCATATGCATAGGACCAACTGCTTGCTCCGAAGTCCCAATTAAATAAAGCTGGTCTTTTTCAAAATGATAAGTCTCCTGCTCACCGCCATGTTCCAAATAACCCATGGCACGCATGGCTTTATCATTTATCATTACGGGTGGAATTACAGGAAGAAAACCCTCCCAAAGAAGGTTCTTTATTGCTAAGTCAACTAAGGCAAACTCCAACAAAACTGCAGCTCCTTTTAGATAACCAAAGCGGGCTCCGGAAACTTTAGCTGCCCTTTCTTTATCTATAATTCTCAAGCTTTCGCCTAGCTCCCAATAAGGCTTAGGTTCAAAATCAAAATCCCGTGGCTTACCCCACTTTTTAACCTCAACATTTTCTTCTTCACTTTCCCCCCGAGGAACATCTTCAGCAGGCATATTTGGAATTTGTTGCCAAACTTCCTTAAACCTTTCTTCAACCTCCCGAAGCTTTGGTTCAAGTTTTCTTAGCTGATTCTTTAACTTTTTAGCTCTCTCAATATCATCTGCAGATGGCTTTTCCTGAATATTACTAATTTCATTTATCTCATGCCGCAGTTTTTCTACCTCTTGCAAAAGCTCACGCCGTTCTTTGTCCAACTCAAGAGTTTTATCAACCAAAGAAGGATTAGCTTGCTTGGCTTGTAAACCCCTCCGCACCGTATCTGGATTGTTACGAATAAAATCAATATCTAGCATCTAACTGCCATAGTAGCACACCAAAAAAGTATAGAAAAGAAAAAAAGAAAAAAAGAAAAAAGAAAAAAGAAAAAAGAACCAGATCAACTTCTAGACCCTAAACTAAACTCATACTCACGTACTAGTATGTTAGTATAAAGATGCGACCATCCTAATTACTACTAATAATCTTAGAAAGAGGTGATAACCGTGCCGCGAGTTAAAGTTAAGTTGCCAAAAGAAAAAAACAAAGAATTTCCCTGGATGAACGAGGAAATGAAGGGGTTCTTCGTTGCGGCCCTCAAAACACAAAACCTTCGTGATCAGGCCAAATTTTTTCGTGACATTCTTACGGATAACGAACTTAGAATGTTGGGTCTGCGCTGGCATATTGCCGAAAAACTCTGGCAAGAGGAACAAACATATGAACAAATCGCAGAAGAGTTGGAAACAACAACTACTACAGTTACCAAAATTGCAAAGAGGCTATACTTCGGTGAAGGGGGTCTGGAATTGGTATTAAAGATTCTATATCCCAAAAAGCCAGACAAAGATGAACTAGAAAAAGACGAAATGCGAAAAATTGAAGAAAAAATGAGTTCACGAGAAAAACTAGCAAAAACCGGAATTCCTTTTTGAAAGAACAACTATATACCCAATTGTAAACAGGCAGCGTGTTATAGAATGTTAACATGTGAACGTACTAACATGTTAGTACGTTCATATAAGCCAGGGTACAAACACAAACCTAGTATCGCACTAAGAGCAATTTAAAGTTTATGAAGAAGTAAAGCGGAACCAAGAACTGTAAAAAGTGCGGCGGCCCAGCGCTGTTCCACCTTTTCTTTTAGCCACCAGGAAGCGAGAAAAAGAGAAACAAACGTACTAAGCGAAAACAGCGGAGTAACAAGACTTAACTCTGCACTTGTTATCGCAGTATAAAAGCTTGCGTAACGAATGCTTATCACTAACGAAGTGAGAACAGCCAAGGGGAGCCTTACTTTAGTAAATAATACTAGATTACCAAAATTACCCCGGGCAATAAGATAAGCTAAAACCATCAAAGAGGGCAAAAAGAACTGAACAAAACTGTAGGTGGTCGTGGCAAAGTAAGGAGTGGCTTTTTTATCAAACACACCGGCAATGTTAAAAAAGATTAGAAACAAAAAGTAAAACCGGCAATTTCTGTCCCGAATTAGTGCTTCTAACGATCGGAGAAAATTCTCCCCCTTTTTCAAAAAAGCTAAACCAAAAACAACAAGCAAAGTTCCCAAAACTTTTGCCCAACTAAAACCTTCTCCGAGTAAAACTACCGAAAAGAGTAAAGTCAAAACCGGACCTAAATTACCCAAAGGCGCAAGTAAAGAAACCTCCCCCTTCTCAAATGCCTTGAACATAAAGATGTTTCCCAAGCCATAAAACACACTCGCTAAAAAAGGAAAAAACCAGACCGAAGAAAGAGACGGAACTTCACGCACAAACGGCAAGAAAAAAAGCGCGCTAATAAATTGAAAAAGAAAGGCAGGAAGTTCGCCACGCGGCTCATCACGACCAAGTAACCGCAAGGTAATAGAAGCTAAACCACTAGAAACTATGACAACAAGAATAAATATATACATAAAATGCTTCGTATCAAGTTAAATAAAATTGTAATATACTAACATGCTAGCATGTTAGTACGTTCATATAGAACCTTTGGCATCTTTTAGTACCCTAATAAAGGAGAGTCGCCTTCACAATCCCAGCTGATCGCGGTCTTGTTTCATTGCAGAGAGAACAATACCAACAAAGTCTTCGAGGGGAATTCCGAGCTTTTCTTCGCAAAGAACAATTCTTTCCCGGTCAGCACCAGCTGCAAAAGAAGAGGAATCAAACTTTTTCATTACTGACTCCACCGAAACACCTTCTAATTTAGTGGGGTGAACTAAAGCCACAGCAACAACAAGGCCAGTCAAGTCATCACAAGCAATAAGCGACCATTCAAGCTTGCTCTGCGGTTCTGTATGTGTATATTCACAATTATGTGCTTTTATAGCCCGAATTATCTTTTCCGAAACACCCTCTTCCTCCAACTGCTCTGCTAAAACCAAAGTGTGATTTTCTGGATCATTTTTAGTTTCTTCATAATCCGCATCGTGTAAAAGTCCGACAATCTCCCATGCTTCGACAGGCTCAGTACAAGTTTCTCCTTTTTCCTCAAAATAGTTATGAAGGGCACGCATAGCAGCAGCTACTGCATAATGGTGCTTTCGGAGGTTTTCGTTTTCAATATTTCCTTTTAAAATCTCTAAAGCACGTTCCTTGGTAATCATTGCAATGTAAGGACATTCTAACAAAGAAAAAACACCTCTAAAAGGCTCTCCTCCTAGAGGTGCGCAAGGAAAATTGAGAAGTCATTACTTGACCTACTTGACCAATCTCATTCCTACCATTTAATCAAAAAGAGCACAAGGACAAAAGGTAGCATTACCAAAATAGCAAGCAGAACCAAAAATGTCATTAAAAAAGCACCAAACCACAGAAATAGCACAAAGCCAAGGTTCAATACTGGTAAAAACGCAACGACTTTGCGAAAAAAAGAAAGCAAGAAATATTGCCTAAACCAGGATGTAACCACAGCACTGGCAAGGGAAACAATTACGCTAAGAATACCCCAAAGAAAGGTACTCACTAACGTAATTGCAGCAATCTCCAAACCCCAGCCCACATCCCGAAGAGCGCTAATCCAATAACCACTACTAAGTGTACCTGCGAAAGCAATTCCTAACAACAAACATCCGCCCAAAAACGACAAAATACTCAAAACTGCCAAACTTGCATGAACAATGGCATCCCCACCTAAATCCTCTTGCCTAGACATCACCACCAACCTCCTCTTCTAACAGGATTTAACCTGCATCACTAGAAAAATTATAGCAGTTTTCAATAAAAAACTCACCTTAAAACTACTTTTCAGGACGCATGAGGTTAAAGAGAATTAGAGAATTACATCCCGAATTGAATGATAACAGCCCTCGCAAGACCCGTCCTTGCTAGGTAGCATTCTCATGCTATTTCTCTGGGCGCATCAACGGAAAAAGGATTACATCCCGAATTGAAGGCTGATTGGTAAGAATTGCTGTTAACCTATCAATTCCCATCCCCCACCCCGCAGTAGGAGGCATACCGTATTCTAAAGCCTCAATGTAATCTTCATCCAGAGCTTCATGCTCCTCTAAACCCTTTGCTGCTAAACCTTCCTGCTCTTCCCAACGTTCTCTTTGATCCTGAGGATCATTTAACTCGCTGTAAGCTTTAATCAACTCATATCCTGAAACCAACAGTTGAACACTTTGGATTTTAGAAGGATCGTCCGACATTCTTTTTGCAAGGGGCATAAGTTCGGCTGGATGTTCAATTAGAAATGTGGGCTGAACTAAAGTTGGTTGGCAGTACTCTTTATAGAGGTTATCAAGAACAGCACCGTAGCCCACCGCACCTTCCAAATCAATAGACAAGTCTTTCTCCTTAAGCTCACTAAGAAGCGCTTTCTCCGTGGTTACTTTGTCTATATCAATACCAGTCTGTTCCAAGACTAAATCGCGATAGGTTATTCGGTTCCAGGGCGAAGTAAAATCAAGTTTCTCCTCCCCAAACTCTACTTCCAATGAACCGCAAATTTCCTCAATCACAGAACAAAGCATCTCTTCTATAAAATCCATTAAATCTTCGTAATCCGCATACGCCCAATAAAACTCAATTTGAGTAAATTCCGGACTGTGTTGCCGATCAATACCCTCATTACGAAAATCTTTGGAAACTTCATAAACTTTTTCAAAACCCCCCACAACTAGCCTCTTAAGATAAAGCTCATTAGAAATCCGGAGGTAAAAATCTGTATCCAAAGCTTCCAAATGAGTTACAAAAGGTCGAGCAGAAGCCCCGCCATAAATAGGCTGAAGAATAGGAGTCTCTACTTCCATAAATCCATGGTTGTCTAAATACTTTCGGAGCAAGGTCAGAATCTTCGTTCGCTTTCGGAAAACCTCCCGTACTTCGGGATTCATAATAAGGTCTAAGTATCGTTTTCGGTAACGTTCTTCTTTATCTTTAAGACCATACCATTCAGAAGGAAGGGGACGAATAGTTTTAGAGAGGAGTTTCAAATCTTCTACCAGTATAGTAAGCTCACCAGCCTCAGTTTTAAAAAGCTCACCTCGTACCCCGATAAAGTCTCCTAAATCCAAAAGGTTTAAGTTGTTGAACTCCCAAGGACCTTGGGGATTAAATCCATCTTCTCTAAAACAAACCTGGATTTTTCCACTTTCGTCATAAATATCAACAAAAACTATTCCACCGTGACCGCGCGTAGCACGGATTCTTCCAACCGCCACTACTTCTGAACCCAAGTCTTTCTCCCTCAACTCTTGGTTGGAAATTCTAGAATCAAAAAACTTCCAACTAGCGGGATAGGGATCAATTCCCAAGTCTCTTAATTTTTCCAATTTTTCTATACGAACGCGCTTAAGTTCTTCAATTGGCTGCGGCATGGAGTTAGTATAACACTAAGCAAAGGGGAGAGACAACGCTTAAAGCTCCTGCTGTAACGCTGAAAGTTCAGAGGTAAACTGATCCATCACTTGGTAATCTTCGTATTTTGCAAAAAACTCCTCTGCTTCTTCTTGAGTGCCTTCCGACATAAGGTGAGAAAGCACCCCTGCCAAATTATCTACTGCCAAGAAAAGTTCCTCAAAATCTGGCTTAATAACACCATCCTTTACCTCCAAAGCATCTTGCTCACGGAAAAAGTTAAAAGCAACCATGTATCCTCGAAGATACGCCCGAATACCCTTACTGCTTTCACGGCGAAGCCAGCTTTCAAAAAGCCAAGAAATTAAAATCATTAAAAGCTCTTTAAAATCTTTCTGAGTCAAAATACCTTTTAGAACATGAAAAGTACAACCTTTTAGACCAACAATTGTGGCATGCAGCTCCTTCACTGGAGTATACATATCGCCTAATCTATTTACTGTTCCGGGATACTTTACAATAGCTTCCGTGATTTCATGAAGCATTGTCCCCCGAATTGCGTTGTCCAAAAGGCTCTCCCTCGAGTGTTCTTCTACAATATCCTTTGGAAATACCCTTTCCAAAGCACCAATGGTTATTTTCCCCTCCCGGTACCGAATATTGTCAGTGTAGATAATAATTTTTGTTCCGTATTTTTCGACTTTTTCTGGATCATTTGGCAAATTACTCCCTACGGGGCGCAGCTTAGCATGCCATCCCGCAAGCGCTACTACATCATCTACCCTAACTTTTACTGGCTTCCGCTCCTCTTCAGAAGGTCCCGCACACGAAGAATAAAGATTACGGATAACCTTTAAATAGTCTTGGGGGTTAAACTTGGGATCGTTGCTTGTTACGCGAATATTTGCCTGGAAAGCACATTTAATAGAAAAGAGGTCATCGAGGTAAGGTTCAATTGGTCCAATAACAATATCAATTTTGTGACCGTTCATCTCAAGCCATTTGTCTTCGCTCTTATCCCAACTGCCATCACGAAAAGACTGGGCACGTAGCTTTAAAAACTCTGCAAACTCTCTATCCTCCGAAGCTTTTGCTGCCTCTTCCAAGAGGGTAGCAATTTTCTCCATTTCTTCACTGTACATTTTGTGGTAAGGAATTGCCACCAAATTCCCCTTCTCACCTCTTTTTACCATAGTATAAGGGCTTAAAATAGCTGGGTCCTCTTCCGCTGCTGCTCTAATCTCTTCCCTACTAGCATTATGGGGGTAAAAATTTGCCCCAGGATGATTGTTGTCCTCTTGTCGAGAATACAAGATACCAATTAACTTAGCTGCATCAACCAATTTACCCAAAACCTTTTGCTCACTTTCCGCAAGCTTTGATTTATCGTAATTCAAATCTACAAAGTAGTTTGACATAATTAATTAACAGATAAAACCTTATAAGTAGCTCCTCTAACTATAGAACCTCCCGCTTCAACTTCTTCACCAGGCTTAGCACCCAAAAGTGCTTCCCCCACTGGAGATTCATAAGAAATTTTACCATTAACAGGATCTGCTTCCAACGAACCAACAATTTGGAATTTGTCCTTCTCCCCATCTACCTTGACTTCCACAACCGATCCTAGTTCAACCTTATCACCCGAGCCTCCTTCAATTAATTCGTAATTATTAAGGACATTTTTCAGCTCCTCAATTTCTTCCTCCGCTTGTTGCTGGCGACTAATTGCATCTCGAAGACCAGGATTTTCGGTAGGGTCTGGCTCTTCTTCCTGAGCAACTCTTAACTCACTTCGCACATCATCCATAACATTTTCTTCCAAATGCTCCAGCTTTTCCTTAAATTTTTCCAACCCCTCTGGGGTTAAATAGTATGTTTTTTCTAAATTTATCATTCAATCCCCTTTACAATATAAGTTATTCTACCACCTGGAGTTTCTACTTCAACCCGCTCCCCCGGAGCTTTACCCATTAGCGCTTGCCCCAAGGGCGACTCATAGGAAATCTTGCCCTCAGTTGGGTTTGCCTCCTCGGCACCCACAATAAAAAACTCATGATTCTGTCCTTCCAAATAAACTTGCACTTTGCACCCTAGGTCGACTTTACCACAAGCATCATTACTACGCTCAACAACTTTGGCCTGCCGCAAAACAGTCTCAAGTTCATCAATCCGCCGCTCTACAAACACTTGCTCTTCCTTAGCTGCCTTATATGCAGCGTTTTCCGAAAGATCCCCTTGCTCGCGAGCTTCGCGAATTTTCTCAGCTATTTCTTTTCTTTTCTCCTGAGTTAGTTCTTCGTACTCTTCTTTCAGTTTTTTGTACCCTCCCGGGGTCAAAATTTTCTTCTGCTTTTCTTTCATTGCTATCATTGCTATCTAAATTACTAACCATCCCCTTTAAAATAACCACTGTTTCAATAAATTATCACAAAACCACCTTACCCCCTCTAGGGAACTCTATTATTCTGAAAAACGGAAACAATTAACGCTACTTTGTAAGACGGCTTATGATTATTAATTCAAGGTGGAAGAGAAAGTACTTCCGGATAAAAAATATAACTCCTCTAAGTAGCCAATTGCTTGGCAGTGGATAAAATTAACACACCAGTCTAGAATTGTCAAACTTAAAAAACAACGAGCAAAAACCTAACAATTATATAGTTTTTCACTGTGGTTTTTACTACACGGAAAGGCTTTACCAGAATCTTAGTTCTATCTCCCCAAATCAAAAATTTACAATACACCTTCTGATGGTGGCCCCAACGGGAATCGAACCCGTGTTTCCGCCTTGAGAGAGCGACGTCCTAGGCCACTAGACGATGGGGCCACTAAACCTCAATTTACACAAACCTGACCAAGCAAGGTTATTATACCATACCTTCAACACCCTTCCTCAAGGAAACAGTTGTTCTACCTTTATCTCCTCTGATAATATTAGGTTGTAATGACTTTTAAAATAGCAAACTCTGTAAAAATTGGGGCTTTCTTAACATTGCTCAGTACTTTCTTTATAGGAACAGGACTTTGGATTTTTAAGGAAGAGGGTAATCTCTTGCCCCAGTTTGCGCAAGAACACAAAGGAACAATTTTTGGAACTCAGTCTGATCTTCCCTCTAACTGGCCCGAGGATATACCCATCCCAAATTACTACCAGCTAATACAGGCTACTGAAAATCAAAGCCAGAACCAGCAAAGGATTCATCTGATTCTAGAAACAGAAAAACCAGTTGAAGAAGTTCTAAATTTTTACAACAAAGAATTGGAAAAGAACCGCTGGAAAGGTGTAAAGACCTTTCAACCAAGTGGTGGAGAAGCCTGGATATACCAAAAAGGAGGAAGGGATTTAGAACTAATAGTAGTCCGAGATCTAAAGGAAGACAAAACTCTCACTTTCCTAAAAACTACCCTCTAGCTCCAGAAAAATACCTAACACGTTACATGAATCAACGCGTTTACCCTGTTACCTTTTTCTCTCAAAGCATTGAAATTCTCAATAGCTTTGGGTGTTATTTTGGCAATCAAGTCAACTTCAGCATCTTTAACCTCTTTCCGTACACTATCCGGAATGTGAAGCACACCAGTCTGCCCCGTACCAATAACCAAGAAAGCAGGTTTCTCATCTAACAATTTATCCAATTCCTCAGGAGCAATTTTATGCCCAGTACCGTAGCGCTTGTGCAACACATCCAAATCACGGGGAATAATTTCCTCGCCCACAACCAGGACATCTTTATACTGTTTGCCATTAATAGTTACACTACCAAACTGTGTAGAATCAAACCTAACACTCATAATCTCTATAAAAATAGTAACACAAAAACCACATCTCCCAACACTTCTAGACCTCCGAGGTATCTTAGAGCTGCGGGGACAGGAACAAGAAGAGATGATAACTTAATAGCTCTTTTTTACCCCTCAAACACCATTCCCATAGGATCCTAGACCTCGGAGGTCTATTACGGTTGTTTTGATAGGGTGGAGGGGTTATCGATTCTTAGGGCAAGTTCACGTAAAATATATTTAATGGACTGCCACAGTAGAGAACGGAAAATTTTACACCTGGATATGGATTCTTACTTTGCTTCAGTAGAGCAACAGCAAGAGCCTTCGTTACGAGGAATACCAATTGGTGTTTCAGGAAAGCCAGGAACCAGAACTGTAGTGGCAGCAGCCTCACGCGAAGCAAAACCTTTTGGTGTTAAATCTGGAATGCCTACCTGGGAAGCAAAAGAACTTTGCCCCCAGATCCGGTTTGTGCAAGGTCATATGGAAAATTACCAAAAGTGCAGTAGAACCTGGCTTCAAATTATGCGAGAGTTCTCCCCTATTCTAGAAATATTTTCTATTGATGAAGCTTTCCTCGATATAACCGACACGGTTGAAAGATTTGGCGGAGAATTAAAGCTAGCACAACAAATAAAAAAGAAGATTAGGAACCAGCTGGGAAAATATATTACAGCTTCTATTGGTATTGCACCTAATAAAACCTTTGCTAAACTAGTCTGCCAAAAAGTAAAACCAAACGGTATTTTTATCTTAAAAAGGAAAAATATCCCAGCTCTACTTAAAAATACAATCCCAAAAGAAATTTGTGGCATCGGTTCTAAAACTGCAGCTAAGCTGGAAAAAATGGGGATAAGTTCTCTTGCTGAACTAGGCAACTATCCATTAGAAAACTTAAAAGCGGTGTTTGGTTCAAGCGCACAAAACTTGAAACTATTTGGACAGGGAATTGATAACGCGCCTGTTGTACCCTACTGGCAAGAAGAAAAGGAAAAATCAATCAGCCGCTCTTTTACTCTACCTAAAGAGGTTTCTACCTTTGAGGCTGCAAAGCCAGTCCTCTTTCGGCTTGCAGAAAGGATAGCCAGAAAGATGCGAAACAAAAATGTTTTTGGAAATACAATTACACTGCAACTTAGAAATCTAAATTTTAAAACCCAAACTAGGCAAAAATCAATCTCTTATTATACTCAAGATGCGAGAGAAATATTTGCTACCTGTGTAAAACTTTACAAAAAATTTAAGGGTTTTGAAAATATAAGACTGGTAGGAATCCGTGTCTCTAACCTAACTAAAGAAAAAAACATGCCGCAAAACATGTTCAAAACTAATTGGCAAGAGCTAACCAAAACAGTAGATAAAATAAACCAACACTTTGGCGAAAAGATTGTCCATGCTACATCCCTCCCTGCCAACAAAATCCTTAAACCACCAATCGGTTATAATCAAGAAAAGGTCAAACCTGTATAAGCTAAAAGCTCCTAAACTGCTTGACAATAAAGCCCAAATATGGTGTACTAATAATCACGTCAATTGAAAGGTTATGAAGAGGAGAATGGGCCTCTTCCGCCCCGATCCCCCCAACTGGTGGAGTCGGGACAGGCTGAAAGGCGAACAGGTAAAACTAAGTAGCTTTCTCCGGCAGCTATCCGTTACCAAATAGCATACCGTTGTTGTCCTTCTACTAAAATCAGGACAAAGTCGGTACAAAGGTTCAACTAGTAATAGTTGGATAAAATAAGGTGGCAACACGTTTCTTTACGAACCGTCCTTATAACAAGGGGCGGTTTTTTTGTTTTATACCCAACCTTCTTCCTCAAACTTAGCACAGGCTAATTATTAGTGTATAATCAAAAAGGAAATCATCATGAATAGCAAAAAAAGAATACTAACAGGTGACAGACCAACGGGGAAATTACACTTGGGGCATTATGTTGGCTCGCTTAAAAACCGAGTGCGGTTGCAGGATGACTACGAGTGCTTCTTCATCATTGCCGACTTACACACCTTAACCACAGCCCCAGAAAAGGAAAATTTAGAAAAACTTCCCCAAAATATTCACGAAATGGTTTTGGATTACCTAGCAGTAGGAGTTGACCCAGAAAAGTCAACAATCTACGTTCAATCTCAAATCCCCGAGGTTACTTATCTGTCCTTACTTTTTTCAATGCTGGTCAGCGTCCCCCGTTGTCAGAGAATACCAACGCTAAAGGAAGTAATGCGCGATTTAAATATTAAGAAACCTTCCCTAGGTCTACTTACCTACCCCGTACTACAAGCAGCAGATATCTTAATGGTCCGCGCTGATCTTGTGCCAGTAGGAAAAGACCAGCAATCTCATGTAGAGCTAACCCGAGAAATTGCACGGCGCTTTAACAATCTCTATGGTGAAACCTTCCCCGAACCAGAACCTTTAATTGGTGAAGTGCCCACCCTAGTCGGCCTTGATGGTAATGCAAAAATGAGTAAATCGTTGGATAATTGTATTTACCTTTCTGATAAAGCAGAAGTTGTAGAAGAAAAGGTTATGGGTATGTACACGGACCCTAACCGCATCCATCCCACAGATCCAGGCAAAGTAGAAGGTAATCCTGTATTTATATACCACAACGCTTTTAATCCCGAAAAAGAGGAAGTAAAGGATTTGAAAGAAAGATATAGGAAAGGTAAAGTAGGAGATGTAGAGGTAAAAGAAAAGTTAGCCCGAGCAATAAACGAATTTCTTGACCCCATTCGAGAACGGCGTAAAAAATACAAAAAACAGCCAGAATTAATTGAAAAAATCCTGAATGAGGGAACAAAAAAAGCTCGGGCCGAAGCCGCAGAAACTTTAAAACTAGCCAAAAAAGCCATGGACCTAGACAAAGTCCTACCTTCATAAACACTGTAAGAACAGGCTTCCAAAGGCTAAGCCTTTGTAGGGTTGTAGTTATAACATTTCTAGTTGTATTTTTATGGACATCCTCCAAAAGCTAAAAAAACGTGGGTACATAAGCCAGACCTCGAATGACGAGGGGGTTGCCTCTTTACTCGCAAAGGAAAGGGCTACAATTTATCAAGGATTTGACCCTTCGGCGGACAGTTTCACCCTAGGACACCTTATGCCACTGATGATGCTTCACCACTTACAAGAAGCCGGACACAAGATTATATTTCTCATTGGCGGGGGTACAGGTAAGATTGGAGATCCCGCCGACAAGGCATTTTCGAGAAAATTATTAGACCCTGAGACTGTTGCCGAAAACGCGGAATCACTAAAAAAACAAGTTGAAAATATTGGATTGATTAGTTTTGATAGTGAAAACAAGGCTTTAATGCTTGATAATAATAAGTGGCTCTCGAAATTTCGATTTCTAGATGATTTCTTACTCAAAGTTGCCCGCCACTTTTCAGTTAACGAAATGGTTAAAATGGAAACTTTTTCCCGGCGTTTGGAATCAGAAAGCCATCTTTCCCTGCTAGAATTTTGTTACCCTGTACTTCAAGGGTGGGATTTTCTATATCTTTTTGAAAACCACAATTGCAAGATCCAGGTTGGAGGCAACGATCAATGGGCAAATATCTTAGCCGGCGTTGATCTTATCCGCAGGAAACATGGTGAAGATGCGTTCGCAATTACCCACCCATTAATAACCACACCAAGTGGTGAGAAAATGGGAAAAACTGCTGAAGGAACAATTTGGTTGGATCCAGAAAAAACTAATCCATTTGATTTCTACCAATATCTTCAAGGAGTACCAGACGAAATTGTTCCCATTATGCTAAAAACCCTAACATTTTTACCATTAGAGAAAATAGAGGACCTTCTCAGAGATCCGCGAGAAGCGCAAAAGAAGTTGGCATTTGAAGTTACAAAACTTGTCCACGGAGAAGATACTGCAAAAAAAGTAGCACGCGACACAAAGAAAATTTTTGGAGAAGAAGAAGGAAAAATAGAAGCAGTTCCCACCTTTAAACTCCCAAAAGAGGGTTTAGAACTAGATGAACTCCTAAAACAATCCAGTGCCCTACCCTCAAAGAGTGAATCGAAGCGCCGCGTCCAACAAAACGCAGTGGAAATAGACGGAAAAAACATAACTGATCCCAAAACCTTGATCGCCAAACCATGCCTAATTCGCTACGGCAAAAATTCTTTCCTCAAAATTACCCAGGGCTAAGGCTCCTCTACCCAGCCACAAGCCTAAACCCTTTAACCTATCATGAAAGACAACACAAAAAAAACAACTGCATACCAAACGCCACCGCAGGAGAAGCCCCAGGGGCTAAGGAATGCGGCGGTATACGGCCAGCTAGAGTAAAATGAGCATTACCAAACTGAAAAACAAAATTAAGAAATATAACCCCAATGCGGATTTTGGGCTAGTTGAAAAAGCCTACAAATATGCACAAAAAGCCCACGAAGGGGAAGAACGTTTAAGCGGGAAACCGTTAATTGAACACTGCCTGGAGGTTGCCCACCTTCTCGCAGATATAAAAATGGAGAGTACAGCCATTGCTGCGGGACTTCTCCATGACACAATTGAACACGAAAAAACAACCAAAGAATCACTACAAAAAAACTTTGGGAAAGAGGTAGCCGAACTTGTTGACGGGGTTTCAGTAATTAAAAAAGTAAAAACCAAAACAGGCGGCTGGACCCAAACCGAAAATTTTAGAAAACTTCTTTTGGCAACAGTCAAAGATATCCGCGTAATGCTCATCCGACTGGCAGAAAAAGTACACAGCTTAAAAACAATAGAAAGCTTACCGGAAGAACTACGCGAAGAAACAGCCCAAAAAGCTCTTGATATATACGCGCCAATTGCTGAACGCCTGGGCGTTTACTATTACAAATGGCAGTTGGAAGACTGGGCTTTTAAGTACCTTAACCACAAAGCGCACACCGAAATTCAAAACTTCCTAGAAGAAACCAGAGAAGGCCGCAACGAATATATTCAAAAGGTGCGCAAAAAGATAAGAAAAGAATTGAGAAAGCAGGGAATCAACGCAGAAATTTACGGACGTCCTAAACACTTTTACAGCATTTATAGAAAAATGCAGAGCGAGAAACAAGCAGGAGAAACAAGCCGGGAATACCTGAAAAGATTGCACGATGTCCAAGCTTTTCGAATCCTTATAAACACAACTGATGAGTGCTATAAAACTTTGGATATTGTATACAATTTTTGGGAACCGGGGGAAAGGTTTAGCGATTATATCGCCCATCCCAAACCAAATGGATACCAATCTCTTCACACCACTGTGTTTTGTGAGGAAAACAGAATCGCCGAATTCCAAATCCGTACGTGGAAAATGCACGAATACAACGAATACGGTCCCGCCTCACACGCCTTTTATAAAGAACTAGGAAGAACAAAAGGAAGCCAATTAAGAGCACCAAAGGAATACACATCCTGGTTAAAAGACTTAGTTAAATGGAAAGAAAAAACACGAGGAAATAAGGAATTCGAAGAAGCACTTAAAATAAATGTTTATACAGATAGGGTCTTTGTACTCACACCCAAAGGAGATGTTTTAGACTTGCCTCAAGGAGCAACTCCTATTGATTTTGCCTACAAGATACACTCTGATCTCGGAAACAGCTGCACTGGAGCAAAGGCAGATGGAAAATTAATTGCGGTAGATTCCAAACTGCAAACCGGACAAGTAGTAGAAATCCTCACCGATAAAAGCCGTAAAGGACCCTCACCTGATTGGTTAAATTGCGCTAAGACCAACGAAGCGAAGAGTAAGATTAAAAAGGCGCTAAAAAGAGGTAACTAGTAATTCGTAACTGGTAACTTGTAATCAGAAAAAACTAAACTGAATAGATAAAAATAGGCCCCCGGAGGTTAAAGAGGCAACCTCTCATTCCTTCCCTACTAAATACACAGCTCGCCAAGGTTGGTAACTGCTATAAAAATTATCTTCATGCAAAACTTCCCCACCCCGGGTCACTTTTCTTTTCACTGTAACCCTAGCACCCCAAGCTGCCCAATCAACCTGCTTTGTTTCTCCCGGTTCTAGTGATTCATCTTCAATATACTCTGGCTCCGGGGGAGGGGTCTGAGAATGAATTATGGGACCCACAATATTAACAGTACGCCCATCAGAAGTACCATAGAAAGAAAACTGCAAGGTAGAGGTAGATGGGTTGTAATAACGTTTGATTAACACATGAGCTGGGGTATCATTTTCAAACTTAACATCTGGCGAGGGGGAATACACAGTAGCATCAAACCCCGGTCCCTTATCCTGCTCGTAATAGTGAACTCGGTAGGCGTGTGCTGCGCGCTCCACAATTGGCAACCCCGCATTTAGAGCTGCCCGGAACATAGTAGTTGAAACCTGACAAACTCCACCACCCACCCCTAAAATAGTACGCCCATCCTTTATAACATAGGAGGTCTTGTATCCGGTTTCTGAGCTTACGTCACCCAACGTCTCATTGAAAGAAAAAGTTTCGCCAGGAGGAATCAAAATACCATCCAGCCGGGACGAGGCAAGGTCAATATTATGAATTCTACCCAAACTAGAACCGCTAAAATTGGAAGATCCTGTTCCTAATAAAGAACGAATTCCATACTGATTTGCATTAGCCTGTACATCCTTAACTTCCACCGGCAATTCAACTTCGCTTTTCTCGAGATCAAGAACAACTTCCGAAACTACTTGTTTTGCCTCTTCTTCTTTCAAGTGATACCCTGGCTGGGGTAAAGCAAAATCAATAACACGCCCATCCTGAAGCTCAAAAGTACCGCCGCGCATTGGTTGGTTTATGGAGGCTGCTAAGGAGGAAACAAAAGAACTAAGCCCCTCCTCATTAGTAGTAATTTGTATTTTGTTTGGATTTTCAGGTGCTACTTCGAAATCCAAAAGCTTAAGAATTTCTTGCTCAGACAGGGTCCAAGTGCGAGATCCAAACGTAAGCTTGGGCGAGGAAACCAACAGTTCCGCTACCTCAACCTCTAAATTTTCCAGATCTGCTTTAGTGTAGTCTGGCTCCACTTCTTCTATTGGTAATTCTTTTTGAGAAAAGTCAAGCTCCTGCGCCGCCCGCAAGATCAGTTCTTGGAAGCTATTCTCATCAATCTCGTAACCACTCTCACCAGGTACAACTTCCAAAGAACCCTCAACCAGTGCAAAATAGGGATTCTCCTTTGGCTTGCCAACATCAGCAGCAACTTCAGACAAAGTAGCGGAAAAAGATTGTTCGTCAATGGAAGCTACTGGTAGAAGTGAAACTCCCGCCGTACCAGCCTGAAACTTATCCTTAGTTGTCTTAAAAACATGACCACTTCTTCCAAAAGCAAATGCTTTTTGGGCAGAAGAGGTTGCATCATAACGAACACCCCATTCATACATACTCTTAGAAAATACCTTATCCTGATAAGAAAATTGCAAATTAGCAGATTCCAGTTCCACCAAACGCGGTTTTAGTAGAGATAGTGTTTGGCGTTCACTCTTATTACTTAAATCCAAACCCAACATTCGCACTCCAGGAATAGTTTTCCTAGCGTAAGCTAAATGATACGCAAAGAAAATTATTGAAAAAGCTAATAGCAAGGAACTAGAAAAATAAATCCAAAAATCCCGCGTAAGAAAAATTTGTAAAAATGACTTCAGACTTTTTTTCAACTTCTTTAAAATCATATAGGCATGGTACCATAAACATTACTAGTAATTTAAGAGAATTATTGACAAAAACAGGGAGGAATTAGAAAATAGCACAAACTATGGAATATAATCTCGACACTGCAAGAAACATTTTTCTAAAAGAACTAAAAAACAACCCCCAAAACCCTAATTTGCGAAAAATAAAAAAGGCTTTAGATTTTTCGCAGAAAGCACACCAGGGCGACTTAAGAAAATCTGGCGAACCTTACTTTATTCACCCTCTTGAAACAGCAAAAAACCTTAATAAATGGGAACAAGACACCGAAAGCATTTGCGCAGGGTTGCTTCATGACGTAGTGGAAGATACACCCCTTACCCTCAGTAATATCAGGAAGGAGTTTGGATCCCAAATCACTAACCTGGTAGATGGTGTAACAAAAGTAAGCGAGGTTGATTTTCATAGAAATAAGAAAGAAAAGTTCGCCAATAACCTGAGGAAAATGTTTTTAGCCATGTCTAAAGATCTTCGGGTAGTAGTTATAAAATTAGCAGACAGATTGCACAATATGAAAACTATCCAATACCTTTCTCCACAAGCCCAAAGCAAGCTTTCGGAAGAAACAAGATCTGTATACGCTCCCCTAGCATACAAGATGGGAATGAGCGAGGTAAGTGGTGACCTACGTGAACTGTGTTTTAAAACCCAAAGACCAAAAGACTTTCAATGGGTAACAGAGTATGCAAAACAAGCAATGGATAAAAGGGAAGAGATAATTAAAGCGATAAACTTTGAATTAGAGCATATTTTTAAAAAAGAACCGCTAAAACTTATTAAAACTGAAACTCGCAGAAAAAATTGGTACAGTCTATTTGCTAAACTTCACCGCAAAGAAATTAATAAAAATTTAGACGAAGTATACGACTTAGTAATAACCTGTGTAGTAGTTCCCAAAAAAAGAGATTGCTACACTGCTTTGGGAATTATTCACGAAAACTACAAACCCGTACCTCATGTGGGAATTAGTAACTTTATTGCTCAACCAAAACCCAACGGTTACGAAGCTTTGCATACCCGCGTTTTTGACAAAAACTCAGGCTCCATTTTTGAGATACAAATTCGAGACAAGAACATGCACCAACGTGCAGATTTTGGCTTAGCAATCCATCTAACCCATGCACAAACAGATTCTGAAAAAGTAGAAAAAATTCGGTACTGGACACAGAAACTTATTGAATGGCAAGAAAACTTTATGAAAGAAGAAAGTGAGCAATTTTTGGGTGAGCTTGCAGAAAAAGTTTTAAAGCCAGATATATATGTTATTGATAAAGAACTAGGAGTAGTTCCTGTAGCTGAGGGATCAACTATAAAAGATTACTTAAAAGCTACCAACCGCCCTGCAAAAAGCACCGTTCTCTTAGACAAGAAGCAAATGGGTCCAAGCGCAAAAATCCTTAGTGGAAGTTTTATTGAGGTATCTAGTAATTAGCCAGCACCGCCTCCACCACCCCCACCACCCCCTCCCCCACCACCAGAAAAACCACCCCCACTACCAGAGGACATAGAAGAGGCTGAAACAGAACGCATTGAAGAGTTTAAATTGGCAATACTATTAGTCATAGAAGAAATTGAAGAAAGAGATGCTCCCGAAATTTTTCCACCAGAAGTTGTTAAGTACCAAGTAGGCTGCGCAGCGCGGGGGTTTTCAAAAATCACGGGCAAAGCATTCAAAATCGCCTCAGCATTCCCAAAAAGAACACCGTAAACCAAATAATACTCCCACAGTTTATAAGCTTCGGGAGGAATCTCTTCAAAACTAGAAAAGTCATCCAAAAATTTACGAAAAGCTACCCACTCCGCTGCTTCCCTTGCCCACTCCTTTTTCCACCGCTTGAGATTAGGAATAAGAAAAATTCCCAAAAGAATAACTGGAGAACCAAAAAATAAAAGCAAAGCTGACATAACCCAAAATTTCTTAGCAAGCTCTTTCCCCTCTTTTTCCAAATAACCGCCAACCTCTGCCTCATTCACAACCTCCTTTTGCCACTGCTCAAACCACCTGCGGAAACTCTGCTGGTGATTTTTAATATAGCTTTCAACATCGCCAAACTGTATAACATCTTCCGACGAAGATTCAGCTTGATCTTCACCCTGACCCTGACCCAAAGCAGCACCAACAACACCAAACAAGCTACCATCCTTTCCCTCAGGAATAGTCTTAAAAAGAATTTCTAAAATCATCTGTTCAAAGTCACGTAGCTCGTTAATGTCCTTTTCTTGGCGGATCAGATTTGTCTTTATCTTTTTTCTAGTTTGTAGAAGACCGGCTTTTATCTCTGTTTCATCTTTCAAAGAGATATACCCTCTTCGCGCTAAGTCAAAAATAGTAGCTACAAAAGCATCAGTACTGGGCTTGCCGCCCTGCCTCAAAAGAACATCAACCATAGCTGGCGGTAACTCCGAAGGTAACTCCCGCACATATTTGGGAATATCTGGAAACTGGTACTCTCTGCCCTTCCTTTTCCAAGCCTGCCAATAAAAGTAAAGCCAAACAATAATAGAAAGAGGAATAACAATAAACACATACCCCAGAACTGCCTTAGCAACCAGCTGCCTTCTTTTAGAAGTAGCAACTGTTTGTTCTACAAATTGCTTCTCCTCTACTTTTATTTCTTCCAAAGATTTTTTTCCCGAGATTGGACCAGAAACAAGCTGTGGGGGAAAGAGAACTCGCACCTCCAAATAGGTTTCTGCAGGCAGCCTAGGAACAGTAAACCGAACAGTTTGCGAGTCAATAATTTCTGAGTCAGTTTTCTTGGGACCACCAATATCTAAGAGCGCATCTGTTGGCAAATGACCATAAACTTGAATTTCTTCTTCCTCTGCCCCCGAAGGCAACCGAACAAGAACAGACACAGGTCCAGCTGATTTTTCCCATTCATCCCCAACTACCCGCCAATAAAACTCTGCAATATCCTCATATTTCTTAATTGCATCACCTTCTACATGGTAGGTCCAGATAAAAGTTTTGTTCTCATTTTGGGCAGAATAAAACCACTTAGCATAAAATTTACCCTCTCTTTGACTTGTCTCTGTTTCAAGCAAATTTCCAGTCTCATCCCGAACTTCAAAGTTAGAAATAGAAACGTCATAACTGTTCCCGTTGCGAGTGACCCTAGTTGGGATCCACAAATCTGCCCAAGAAAAGCTCCCGTCAAAGTTATATACACGGGATTCAGTTATCTCAAAAGAACGGTCTTGGTAAATATCAACATTTATATCGACTGCACCAATAGAATAATCCTTAGCGAAAAGGTTAGAGGGGAAAATTAAAACTGAAACAATTGCAATACAAAAGCCTACTAAAAGTTTGCGCATTATAACTTAAGCACCAAATCCCAAATACCAAGATACAAACAAATCACAAACACCAATTACCAAATTACAACCATATTTAAATCTAAAAATTGCAATTCAGAATTTTATATTCCTTTGGAACTCGTAATTTGAATTTTGGGATTTTATAGCACGTAATGGATAAGAATAAATGCTTGAAGCGAAAACATATCTTAAATCCGTTACTCTATCAAAAACCGCTCTTTATCACTACCCAAATCCAAAAAGTCATCCGCCTCCTCAATTAACTTACTGGAACAAGTCTTTTCAAACGCAACCACTTCCACACGACAGCCTTTATTGTTTTGCAAATAATCTACCAAAGGAGCAAAGTCGCCATCACCACCAACTAACACAATAGTATCCAACTTGTCAGCAGCACGAATAGCATCAATTGCCAATCCTACATCCCAATCACCTTTTTTTGCACCACCAGCAAAAACCTGCAATTCCTTAGCCATAACTTCGTAACCTTGTTTTTGAAGTGCCTCGTAAAAAGCTTCTTCTTCTCCTACATCAGCACGAATTACATAAGCCATTGCCCGAATTAGTTGGCGCCCAGAAACAGCAGCAGAAAGGACCTGCCCAAAATCTACCTTCGCACCATCAAAAAGGTTTTTTGCTGAGTAATACATATTTTGAACATCTACAAAAACTCCCACTCGTTGGGATGGATGCTTTCTAAAATCTTTTTCAAATGCCATAATTTATCACCTCCCTTAATGAGACCCTAAATTCTTCCGAGAATTTAGATGGTCGGAATTAAGCCCTAAACCGTATTCCAGTCTGCCGGAATTCTGGTTCGGGGCTACTTAGCGAATAAAATGAGCTCTAGAATTTCTTTGGTCCTGAGCGACGTCTCCCAACAGGTCGGGGGATGGAGTCGAAGGACAAAAGATTGAGCCCTGAGTCCGTAGAGAAACACCAAAGTTCACCCAACTCCTCCCCCATAGCCACAGTGAGCAATGTTGAATTAGTCTCCCACCCATTGCGCTCGTAAATTTTCTTTGTTTCTTCCTGCAAATCTGCACAAGAAATACTCATAACGAAATTTTATCACAGAAATATTAAAGAAAATAGCTTACGAGGATCCCAAATCACTCAGTGTCTTGGCAAGTTTAGCCGGATCGTGGCGAACAAAGCTTCTCTTTAACTTATCACCCTCCTGTTTCCGTGGTAGCTCTTCAGCCAAAAAATCACCTCGAATAACCCGTCTGTCCTCCCCTAAATTATCGACCACCGGAAAGGACTTTTCCTCCCTGTAACGCTCAAGCACACCCTTGGGCATTGGCGCATCATTGACCAAGATATAATCCAAAGAGCAACCTAAACATTCTTCGAGCTCCATCACATGACCCGAGGCTTTGAAACTATTGGTCTGACCAAATTTTGTTACCAAATTCATTATGTATATTTTCTTTGCACCCGATCTGCAAACTGCCTCAGGTATACCACCAACTGCCAAATTGGCAAGAATACTCCCATATAAGTCACCAGGTGGAAAAACAATAAGATCTGCACTCTCAATCACTTCTAACGCACGTGGATTAGCTTCTGCAGAAGGCAAAAGATAAAAGTTTTCTACCCGCACGTTCTCTTTTTCAGGGTACCTTTCCAAAAATTGATCTAGTACATGTTCCCCCACAATTTCTGTCCCATCTGAATAAGTTACTACCAAATTAGTTTGCTCATACGTAACCGGGTAAATATCACCCTTGATGTTAAGAAGGCGGGATGCCTCTTGAATTGCATCGGATTGCGAATTAAGAACATTGGTAAGAGCAACTAGTAGTAAATTGCCAAAAGTCATTCCCGACAAACCCACTCCATTTGCAAACCGGTAGTTAAAAAGTTCGCGCAAAACCCGCGAGCGCTCATCATCAACTTCCGCCAAAGCAAGAAGCGCTTTCCTCACATCCGAAACAGGCAAAAGCCCCCACTCGTCGCGTTCCTTCTTAGCACTACCCCCACTATCTGCCATGGAAACAATTGCTGAGGGGTTAGTATATTCCTTTAGACCAGAGAGGACAACAAGGCTACCTGTACCTCCCCCAATGCAAACAATTCTTTTATCTTTCACTTTATTATTTAACGAGAAAAAAACTAAAAGCTCACAAAGGACAACTAAATCTAACTGTCGAGGTCTTCTAGTTTGGAAGGATCTGAATTACCAATTAGCCAACGTTCTCTGTTGCGATACAGAACGTAAAAAACAACCCAAGTTAGAACTAAAAAACCCAGAGAAACATAAGTTTCTACTCTATCCAAACCTTCAGCTAAAGACATATAAGTATCCTTCGACCACCAACCCACAATAGCTAAAATAAAACCACGCGGCACCAAGCCTAAACAGCTTAAAAGAAAAAACTTTTTCCATTCTAATCGCAAGGCACCACCTACTGCCGTAATTAAAGACACAGGAAAAAGAGGTACTGCACGAAGAATAACAATAATTTTTTCATCCCAAGTACCCTCATCAAATTTCAACTTAATAAGCTGCACATCCCGCCAAGAAAAATCCAAAAACTTAGAAAACTTATCTACAAAAAATTTACCTGCATAATAAGTAGGCCAGTAAACTGTTAGGTTACCCAATGTTGCACCCACTGCGTAGGGTACAGCAATTTTAGCAAAAAGTTGCGGCAACGCCTGAATAAGAATTCTTTCAGGAACTAAAAGAAATCCCGCAGACATGGTAATAAGAGGAGAGGGAATGGGCACAATTATTGCTTCTGCAAAACCACCTAAAAACACGCCAAAGGCGCGGTAATTTTGAACCCACTCTAAAACTGCTTGTGTAAAATTAGCAAACATACGCTGTTAATGGTACAAAACACATAAAAATAAGTCAACAAACGGCCAGAAGCTATTTGGAGTTGGGAAAAGAAAGTTTAGTCTCGCTCACTTGGAAGAGCTTCACAGGCAATACCATCATTATCTCCATCAAGGCGGTGGACATCATTTTCTGTTCCACCAAGCCTCTCAAAAAACCTTTGTGCTTCCTGTTGGGTTTCAAAGTCTGAGCAGTTGTAATCATCGGCAGGTTTTCCTACAGAGGAATCGGTTGTTATGTTGCCTTCCTTGTCAAATAGGATATTTCCCGACGCGTCTCGAGCAACTTTTGATTCTTGGAAAGAACCAGTTTCTATTAACTTCCCCAAATCCCAATCGTGTTCAGTAGCTTCAAGCCCAAAAGCTGCAAGTAGAGTTACAAAAGCTACTACCAAGATAATCCGTGCCTTTTCCCAAACAAAGAAGAGAACAGCTACAATAATCAAAAGTATTGCAATAACACCAAGCCGAAATTTTTTATTAGCCCGTAAGCTGGAAGAGGAGGATCCTTCTTTTTGATCTGACTTCTGCGGTTGTTGCGCAGAATCTCTTTCTTCTGCCATAACTCAATGATAGAGAACTTGGAAGTTAATGTCAATTACCAAAAGGATTAAAAAACTATTTTTTAACCAACGCATACCCAAAAGCTAGCTCATAAAAACAGCTTGCTCCAAAACCTACTGCGAAAGCGAAAAGAAGTTCTTCAACTGGCACTTGCAGTACAAAAACACCGCTTAAGTTCTCCAGCATCCAATATTTTTCTATCATCCCAGGGTAAATTAAAAATAAAAGCTTAAACACCCCAAAAGTTAGCAGAGCAATCACAACCCCATTAAAAAGCTGGAACTTAACCAACTCCTTTCTCAAGGAGCCTACAATTATACCAACTATAATTGGAGGAACAATGTGCGCGGTTATAGAATTTAGTGCCAATGTATCTACAAGTAACCAAAAAGTTCCTGCTACCAGCAATATACCTAAAAGAAAAAACTCTTTGTATGTTTCATGTCTTGGGAATTCTGAATCTTTTACTTTCCAAAATATCTCATACAATTCAGAACTAATACCACCATACACAACACCGTATAAAAAATCTTCAAACGGCACTTTAGGAAAAATATAAACTGGGTGCCAGTAATCCCATTTAGCATAGGCATGTTCAATAACCACGGCAGCAACACCAAAAATTAACCCCATTATCAATATTTCTTTTCGGTGCTCTTTTCTAATAAAAAGAAAAACCCAAAAGGGTAAAGCTAGCAATATTCCAACTAGATAAAAATAATCCATTCTTAATCCCAAGAATAACACACTGGGTAGTTAACAAAATATAAAATTAACATTCAGTTCTCGCTTTCAACATAAGTTTTTGATATAATAAACCTATACTTCCATGCCGGGTCGTCTAATGGTAGGACGTCGGGTTTTGGTCCCGAAAATCTAGGTTCGAATCCTAGCCCGGCAACCACGCTAAGCGTGGTTTAGGCACGCTCAGCGTGCCAACCAATTCCCCACTTCATCAAAGCCAAATTCAAACAAAATTTTTAAATAATACTAGAACTGTACCAAAGTAGACGGGGTTGTAGTAAAGAAGAGAGAATAGCAGGAAGGTTGTAAAAAATATTTTAGCTTCTTTCTTGCCCCAAAACAATCTTTACAAAAGCAGCTAGTTGCAAAACTGTTATTACACAAAACATTACAAGGTACATGTATCCAAACGCATCTGGCCCACCACCATAAGTTGAGAAGAACTGAAAATAAAGTGAGTGTGCTGTTACTAAATAAAATATTACATAAGTAAAAGAGTGAAGCCAGCGCCAAGACTCAACTCCCAACCACTTAATTACCTTCCCAAAAGAAGTAGCAGTAAGAACAAGTGCCCAAACCAACCCAACTAAACCAATAAGATTGGCAAAACCATAGCCGCCCCCACCAATTCCGCCTCCCAAAGCTTTCATCAAATCCCAATTCGGTCGCCCACCCATTACAAAATAGACATGAATCAAAGAAGCAATAGTAAACCAAATCCCCAACTCGCTTCGCCAACTCCAGGGTAGCTTTAAAGGAGTTGAAACTACCCTAGGCTTCCGCAACTTCATTACAGGACCAATAAGTAATGTCAAGAACAGTAAAATAAAAGAAACACGCGCAAAAGAAGTGGACCAGCGAATACCAAAAACCTGGTTAAATACAAAAGCCAGCCCTAAAGTAAAGACAGCAACTATAAAATGTTGGAGTAATGTGTTTCTAGCATCCATAAAGTTTTCTTCCAAATTTATTTAGCCATAAAGACACTTCTATGTAAAGCAGTTTCTCTCCAATGTCCTTGACACGTATTTTTGATCTTGGTAGCTTGAAAGTACAGATTACTTATGAATAGAGCAAAAACCTGCCAAAAGATTATTTTAACCCTATTGAGCCCTCTCCTTCTCCTCCCTTTATATTCAGTTTTCAATCCCGCTTTAGCCCAAGAAGATACTAGTAGATTTTCAACCACAACTAATGCTGAACAGACAACAGTAATAAGCGGAGGCGATAGTTTTGAAAATGCAGAAGAACTTGATACAGGTTCCTATGAATCTGGCGCAAGTGTTCCCTCAGGCGAAAAGAAATATTTTAAAGTTTCTGGCTTCCGCCCGGGAGAACAAGTGACTGCAACTGGGAATTTTGAAGGAGATACTGGTGCCTCATTAATACTCTATGATGCAGACCGAAGTGAGCTTGCACGAGAATCGCAGCACGCAAGTGAACCTAGTGATCTTGAAGTCTCGTGGCTTCCCGGAACAGAAAAAACTATCTATGAATACTATATTGTAATTGAAGTAAGCCGCGACGGAGATCTTTCCTCTTACAGCTTAGAAATAGAAAAGGTTAGCTATTTTGACGGAGGAGCAGAATCTGACGCTGGTAATTCTTTTGAAAAAGCTGTGCCCCTAACAGAAGGTACCTACACAGGATACCTAGTAGGACGTGGGAGTGGTACAGATGATGCTGACTTTTACAGTGTGGATGTAAACAGAGGACAAGTTCTAGTTGTAACAATAACACCACCAAGCAACGCAAGCTTTGATGCTATAGTTTTTTACGACTCTTCTCGTAAGGAATTAGAAAGACATGGGTGGCCCAACCAAGGTGCGGTTGTAACTGCTCCCTTCTTGGCTGAAAAGTCAGACACATATTATTTGGAAATAGATTATGGCTCACAAAAAGATGAGGGTGTCTTAGCTTATGATCTAGAAACTTCAATACTACCTCTTTCTGAGGCGCGAGAGTATTTTGAGGAAGATGAGCTTCCAACTGAATTGGACACTACACAAAGAGACACAAATTCAGGAATAGACGCAAGAGATATTGCTACGAAAGAAGCAGCGGGTTTCTTAGCTACAATAACTGAAGGTGTAAATAAAATCCTCCTTATTGGAGTTGGTGTTGGCGCTTTGATTCTCGGATTTGTCTTAGGCTTTGCAACAGGCAAGTTACTTTCCAGTAGTAAGAAACCAAAAGCAACAAAAGAACCTCAACCAAAACCCGAAGACCAATCTTAACTTTTATTCCCAAAAAACCCGGAGCAAGAAACGACTAACTAGAAAATACGAAGGCAAACATTTCGCGCCAAAAATTAATAACAAGTCTATTAAACCTATTCAAAACCCTAAGCAAGCTCCGTCCCAAACCAAATGTCCGGCTCGGCGTAATCTGATCTTCTTCCACATCCCCTCCCAAAACCTTTTCGCCCGGCTCAAAAAAGAGCATCTGTTCTTTACGTTCCTCCTCAGTACCCAAAACTTCGAGGATCAGTGCCGATTCTTGAAGTTCACGTTCTGTATCCAAAACTTCTTCAGGAAGGACAAGGTAATGGGAAGATGCCAACCCTTTTAAAACATTAGTACCCCGCCCGTCATTAGCTAAAATCATAGAAGAAGGTAAAAACTCAACATCAGCCAAGCCGGGAGTCTTGCCACGAAAATAAACAGTACCAAAAACACCTCTTTCCTGAGAAAAGCCCGGACTGGGAACACCCCCAGCTAAACGACCATAACCTGTCTTATTATCAATTTCCTTCTGAATAAAAACAGAGGCAAAAGATTCCCTAGTAGAAATTTCAACTAGCTCCAACCGGCGGGGGTCAAAGCTAAAATCAGCCTGAACTGCATTGATAGAACGTTTAATACCTGTAAGTGTAATCCTCATTGGAAAAATCTCTCCCAAACGGTACTGCGCGCGGGGAGGGATCTCAAAAGTTGCTGTCTTTGGCGTTAAGGAAATATCCAACCCTTCCAATATCTCTCGTTCAGCATAAATAACACCAAGGGAAACAAGAAATAAGAGGAGGAAAATACCCATATGGGCAGCCATACTCCGAAACGAACGTGGAGAACCCTCCCGCACCTCCTTACCGCAAAGAGGACAATACTCACCTTCTTCTCTGGTCTGACAGCCAATACAAGGGATACGGCGTGGGAAGAACAACCACCACAAAGGCAATGACAAGGCAACAAAAAACCCCACCAAAGCAAAGAAATGCAACAACAACCAAGAAACTATACCCAAAAGTATTACTTTGAAAAAACCAACTAATACAAGCGTAACGGTTAGTTGTGTTTGTGAATCTTTCTTTTCCATAATGAATCTGGCAGTATTACCCACCCTCCTCTCTTTCTATATAGTACAGTAGTATAGAAAAGTCACGCAAGTTACATTTTCCATCATTATTCAAATCACACGTTCTCTTCTCCAACGGAGGCTCTTGCAATTGTTCATCAGCAACTAAATCAGACAAATAATCTCGCCAACTGTGAACCCAAGACTTTACTGCATCAAAAACTTCGCTTTTGCTAATCCTGCCGTCTCCATCTGGATCAAAAACACTCATAAAATCAGGAAGCTTTGGACCTTCCTCCTCTTCTTCCTCAACTAAAGTGGGAGATGGCGCTACTTCTTCCTCAACCGAGACAGGCGGAGAAACTAGCTCTTCTTCCTCCTCCTCCTCTTCGGGAGGAGCCGTAACTTCGAAACCAAGCACGCTGCCCGCATCGCTTTGATAACCATCAACAGTTGTTACTTGACCATAAATTTCGTATGTTCCTTCGCCCAAAGAATCCAAACCCAGAGAATATTCCCACCTTCCAGTACTCCCAGCCTTCACAGTATGCGAGGAAATTTCCGAACTTCCAGCCTTGGAAAAATACAAAACAACTTGGGAACTGGGCACTGCCGAACCTTCCACCAGAAGGTCTTCGTCGGCAGTAATTTCTGTAGCGCTAAGTTCATAGGTGGGGGGCAAGATTAGATTAGAAAGTGTGGTCACCGTATGAGAAAACAAAGAAACCGAGTAATTAATAGTGGAGGTATCTCTACCTTCGCTATCAGTAGAATAAAAACCGTAGTTATGAACGCCAGTATCCTGCGCCGGAAATTCTTTGGAAAAGCTACCATCACCGCCCGCAAGGGTAGTACCAATTACAGAATTGTCTTCCAGCACTGTTACCTTAGCATTAGGACTAGTCCTGCCTGTAACAATAAAGGTTGTATCGTGAACCTGCATAGTAACATTCAATTCTGTTCCTGCACAGACAAGTTTTGGAGAAGCAAGAGAGATTAAAAAGAACAAAAAAACAAAGAGGATATTAAAGAGAACAATCTTAGTTGTACCTAAGAAGGAGGGAGAAATTCTCTGTAAGCTATAAAGTTCTTCCATAATCTTTTTTTCATATTAGGCCTTGTCTTCATGTTTCCCAAACAGTATCCGTAGGGCTAAGGCTATTCTTCTTCGACCACGGTAGAGCAAAAAGCCAATAACAATTAGGCCAGCCAAAACCGCACCCCCTACTTTGTAGGGGAAAGCATAGAAACTCGTAGTTGCATTTAAAACCTCGCTATCACTGCCGTAAACCAGAGATGCGGTTGCTGTGTATTTTCCAAAAAGAATTTCTTTTTCCCAGGTTGGTGAAAACTTGCGGACCGCATCAGGTAAAACATTTTGCGGCTTAACATCCACCTCAGCCACCTCTTTTCCTAACATGTTAGTAATTGCTATTTTCCCCTGCGGTTTGATATGCACATTGCCGTTGTTCTCCACCCGCAGATCAAACCGGATAGGACCGTATTCCCAAAACTTTTTCTCTGCTGAAAAGCTTTCCACCCGACCGTCTTCAGTTACCTTTCCCGAAACCCTCAGCAAAAACAAAGAACCCAACTCCTGAGTAACTGCAGCACCGGTCTGCTGGACAGCGCCGCCGCCTGTTTTAAAAACCACGGAACCAAAATGACCGCCGGGTTCTGCGTTCAAGGGAACATTTGTTTCAACATTAAAATACCAGCTGGATTCGCCGGGGATTTCAACCTGAGTAGGGGTTACACTTATCCAGGAAGCTAAAGAATAGGGCGTTTCTTCCTCCGTAAGCCCCACCGAGCCAACCTCACCCACCGCCACAAAATTGCGGGTATCCACCGAAACTTTAAGCGGCTCCTCGTGGGGGTTACTCACCCGAATCACATTCTTGAGCGTATCCCCCGGATTAGCTGTAAGCTCAAAAACCGGCGGCGAAACACTAAGAGTAACCATTTCCTGCGCCCGCGCTCTTTGGAAAGGGAAAAACAAGAAGAAAGAAAAAATTACAATTGTAACCAGTTTAAGTTTCATAACACAAATCAAAAAATTAATTCAAGCTTTATTATTCAAGGCAAGGAACAAAGGGGTGCCTCTAAAACACCCCCGCCCTTCGCAGGAAGTCACAAGCCTGCTTGTGGGGCGCCGCTTTGGTGCCTACCGGCAATTCAAATAAACAACAAAGCCCCCACCCCCCAACTTGCCGCCACCTCTAAAAACTCTCCAACGAGCGTTTTTAGTAGGTGGGCGTGCAAGTCAAGATAACAGTAGTTGTGTAAGTCCCCGCCTCCGTTGTGCTGCTAATTCCCGCTTGGTAACCGATACGGGTTGTTTCACTGGAAGCCGCCGTCGTATTGGTGGCCACTGAAGCATTAGTACTGGTAAACCCAGCCCACTTGTTTGGCTGAAACTGAGAAAGGTCAGTATCTTCGGTAGTGTAACCAAACGCCTCAGTCCCCACAGACATTTCCGTAGGCGTAGTATGATCTCCCGTATGATCGTCAATTGTAGCCGTGCTGTAAGTCAGCTGACCGGTATAGCGGGCGTAAACCGTGTAACCGTTTTCCGCATTGGTGCTTACCGTAAGGTCGTGCGCTGTAATTCCATTGGTGGTATCTGTAACCGTTCCCAAAGGAATGGTAGTTGTAGTGCTAGCCTCAGTAGTAGTTGCCCCGTTCACTAATACACCCGACCCCACAGAAGCAAGGGAGAAACTAATGGACGGGTCCACAGTCATAGATACAGACTGCCCCTCGGTATAGATAAAGGTTACTGTACCTTCGTCCACAGGACTCGTGGAACAATCCGTATTGTCATAGGTGTTAAGGATATAATAATAACCGGTATCCGCAGTGGAACCGTTGGTAATTCCGTCCAAAGCAATTGTCAGGTTAGAGGAACTGGTCGGTGCGGCACCCGTTGAGTCTGTTATTGTAACCGTACCGTTAGTTGTGAAATCAGTGGTCCACGTACTTACGTCAACATAATCCGTATTAGTGGTATCCACAGTACCACCAGTAGAAGTCAAAGGAACACTCCCACTTCCGTCAGCAGCAGTATTAAACTGGATCTTAATACATTTAATGTTTGATTGGGTTACATTACTCCACTCGGAATCATATTCCACGCTAGTTTGATCCGGGCGGGAATCGCTCAAGCTTACCGAACCTCCGGTCAGCGTTGCCGCATGAACCGTGCTTACTCTCATCCACGCTAATAATCCTCCTAGTATAAAAATAGGCAAGAGTTTCTTAAATTTGCGTGCAAATTGCATATTGTTACTTATTCTGTTTCACCCCCTTTTCAAAAATTGGGTAATTTCTAAAATTAATTATCCTTACGCGGGAGAAGGTTAATTCCCCTCCGTTCCTTTTCACTAAGTTTTTCCGGGTTGAAAAGCGCAGTCAGCGCCAAACCCACCCGTCTCCTAAACATTATGCAGAAAACCAAGACAGCTGTCAACAAGCTGCCCCCAATTAAGAGTGAGAGCCAAGGGACAACCCAAAAATCTACCGGTCCGGCCACCAATTTTTTATTCTCGCTCCCGTAAGAAATATTTACCTCTACAGAAAACTTACCAAAAAGATATTTCTTATCCCACTGAGCAGTTATTTCCTTGGTTGTCTGCGGCAAAATTGCGCTGGGAGATATCTCTAGTTTTTCTTTTTCATTCCCCAAAAAACCAGTTATTATCACTTCCCCCGCAGGCAAAAGATGCACATTTCCCGCATTTCTAATCGGGAACTTAAAATCTACAGGTCCAAACTGCTGAAGCGTTCTTACCTCCAATTCACCCAGCTCCGCTTTCTCCACAATTTCACCTTGAACCACAAAGAACCCTAAAGTACCTACCCGCGCAGTCAGAAAAGCGGTCTGCGGGGAAAGAACTTCCACCGGAATCAGCGGTTGAAAATAAATAGAAGCATAATGCCCTCCCGGCTCGGCTTCCGGGGGAACATCAATTGATATTTTAACCTCTTTGTGCTCACGGGGTTGGAGAATGAAATCTGCGGGTTCAATACTTACCCAAGAAGAAACATCAAAAATTTCTTCGGCACCCGGTTCCACATCTTCCAACACAAAAAAGCTCTCCGTGTTTCCCTTAACAGGTAGGGGGAAGTTGGTTATGTTAAAAACAGTTATTTTCTTTTCTGTGCTTCGACCCCGTTCCAAAATAAGTTCAATAATTACCGGGGAAACACCCAAAGCTGCTTTTTCCGGCTCAGCACTTTCTAACTGCATAAGAGGCATATTTCCCGAAGCCCCCGCAGAAGCAGTTGTTTCCTCTGCACCATCAGCCGCCCCCACCTGCAAAACGGAACCCGAAAAAAAGAAAACTACCAAAACTAACAAAAACCCAGCGCAAATACCTAATCTCTTTAACTTTTTAGCTTTGTTTTTATTTTTGGAAATGAGCAAATTTTTCATTTTAATTTGGCACTATTTTAATACTGAGCAGTTATAGTGTAAATAATAGTTGTAATGTAAGTTGACGAAGCCTGGATACTGTCGGTTTTCACCTTATAGGTAAGCGTAAACTGTTCGCTGGAAATAGGACTGCCGGTAACATTGGCGGTGTGGTCGGCAACAATATCACCGGGAGCCGTTTGGGAAAAAGGCGCATAACAGGGCGGGCTGTTGCCACCGGGGCAAGGGTCGCTATTAAAAATATTACTTCCTTGAATAGATTCATCCGAAGAATGGTAACCAAACCCGCGGTCACTAGTAAGCCAGCCGTCCGGCTCCTCGTAAGTTCCCCCGTCAAAATCGGGAACTGTCTCGTTGCCGGAAGCGGAACGCAAATAATCGGTGGCAAAACCACGAACAACATAACCATTATAGGCGTTGGTGGAAGTTTCCAAAGTAACGGTTTCCGTATCGGTATAACTGTTGGAAGCGTTCAAAGCATCAAAGGAAACTGTAGAAGGGCTAACGCTAAAAGAAATACTGGGACTCACCAGCTGGCCGTCGGAGGAAATTGCGGGAGACTGGGTACTGCCTGCATTATCCACTGCCCGCACATTAAAGTAATAAGGTTGTGAGGTTTGCAAAGTTAAATCTTGTTCAGTTACCGAAGTTGATGTGCCGTTATTGGTCCAGCCCACAACATCGATTCCTCCTTGGGTAGTACCAATTGAATATTCGTAATAATCCAAACCGGATACACTAGCATCAAACCCGCTCCAGTTGGCAGAAAGCTGGGAAAGAGATTCATCGTTAAAATCCTTATCCACCCCCGCCTCCGTTCCGTCGTAAACTGTCCCTCCGGTGGGGGCTGTGGTGTCAATAGCGTAATCTGTATCACTAGGATCCGCGTTCCCCCCGTAAGAAACCCAGGATGAATATTCTCCCGCTTCGTCCTTAACCCGTGCCTGCCAGTGATACTCAGTATCGTCGGTCTGCGAAGAAATAGTAACAGTTGCTTCCACCGCTGTTCCGGAGTAGGAAACCCCCTCCCCGCACTGATCTTCGGTATCAGAAAAAGCAGTGCCGGTGGGGTCTTTTTCTACACAGAGGTAGAGTGTGTCCGAATCGTCGGGGTCATCCACAGTTGCCGTGAATTTTACCGAAGATTCGTTGGTCCAGTCGCCCGTGGAAAGAACTGTGTCGTCGGTCTTCTTTTGCGTCAGAGAAGTGGGGCTGTTGGGTGCGGTGTTAGCATCATTAAGCTCTGCACAAGCATCATCCAAGGCAGACGCAACATCATCCCAAGAACTGCCTATATACAGGGTTTGCCAATAATTTAAAACCACACTGTTCCCTGCCGCAACAGAATTGTTACTTAATTCAAAACCGGTATTAGCTGCCTCAGTGTGCCCTTCTGAACCAATTACCACCGGCCACTCAGCCGAAGTGTTAGTAATAAAGGCATGGTCAGTAAAAATACCGTAATCCGCTTCCGCACCTTCCTCAAAAATAAATCCCATGCTTGCATAATAACCGGTGTCGTAATTGTCGTAACTCGTCAGCCAAGGATTAGAAAACGTAGACATATCTACCCTCGTGTCCATAGTTCGATCCGAAGTATCACTATAATAACGACCTCTATCGTTTATAGCGCAGTCTCCAGCAAGCCATTGTTCTCTTTCATGAACAAGGTCGAGATCATGTGCACTGGAATCGTTATTGGTTATAGTGTAATTGTTTTCAATATATATTTTGCCGGAATAAAAAGTTAGGATCCGTTCAACACTAATAGAATTATCCAAATACTGCCGCCAACCGGTGCTTGCGGTCTGGTCCTCGTTGGTTTCCACCACAATCGAATCGTTATCTTCCGAAAGGGGCCAATCATCCCACTCGTCCTGCGCCCACTTAACGTTACATTCATAATAACCGGAGTCGTCGCAGTTCAGGTCATCGATGGTGTTGGGGTCCCCGTCATCGTCAGCCCAAACACCCACACGTTCCATACAATCAACAGTTAACTCATCTCCCCCGCTGGGTTTTGCCCGCGATTCCGCCTGCTCACCGGCGCCTTCGTGACCGCCGCCATACACGCTGGTTGTCCAGTATTGGTTACCAATAAAAAGACCGTTATAAAATTCGCGGTTGCCCATGTCAGCTGTTTGCACCCGGTCGAACCGCGTTGCCCAAAGATCCGTATCCGAATCAAAGCTAATGTCCACATCCACAATGGTCGTGCTGCAGGAACCAAACATTAAAAACAAGGTGTGGTAATCGCTGTCCCACCACCAAGCGTCAGTGGTTGATTCCGCACTACCCTGGGACACAGCTGTACCATCATAGCTAACAGCAATGTTAGAAATACTAGCTGTAGTGGGATGAAAAGGGACGGCAATAACCGCATTGGTTTGGCTGGAAGAGCAATAAAGGGCAAAGTCAGCCACCTCAATATCCCAATGGTCGGTGTTCCAAACCGGTTTGATATCGGTATAGTTTTCAGAGGTGTCCAAAGAACTTTTCCGGCGGGTAATATAAGTATCAAAACTACCCGTACTGTCTGAGTCATTAATTGACCCAAACCCGGAATCGTCATCGATCTGAACAGTAACCGTAAAAGTTCCGGTATTTGGATCAGCACAACCGTTGCAATAATAAGAGCCTGGATAAATTGTCCCTTCAAAACGGCTGTTGCCGCTATCCCAGGTCATATCAAAGTAGTAGGTTTCCGCAGCAGGCGTATCCACTTTAGCCCGGGCGTAATAACTGGAATCATAACCAATAACATCCATATAAACTGGAATTGCCCCCGCCCATCCGTCTGCAGATTTGCCCAAAGAACCGCTAACTCCTTGAATGGTCGCTTCAGCGTATCTAGTATAAGTAAAATTCTCAATCGAGCCATCATTTGTTAACCGGAAACAGTAGGTCTGTCCACTGCCTGCATCACTAGTTGCCTGAATTGCATATTCAAATTCTGTGTAGTCACCATAAGCTAAGCTATGGCTTGCTGTTTTATTAGAGGGGTCTGCCACACCCTCACCATCAGCCCAAGTGCCGGAACCTGTCAGAAATCCCGAAGTAATAGCGTCACCGTCCGTGTATTGGCTAGAAGTAACCATCTCAAAAGGTTCTGTGGAAGCAGTAACCGGTACGGCGGTGTAACTTTCGCCGCCGCAAGTGTCCCCACTTTGGGCAGCATATTCCAGTTGGTACTGATAACTGCTCGCCTCCGCGTCACCGGTATTGTCAATTTCCATTCGTAAACGGGCGGTAGTATTTGTCGGCAAGCCATTGTACTCGTTATCTTCATTTGCCTGCCAACCGTTGTCAGTGTTTAAACCGTAGCTGTCGTCGCGCCAACGGTAATGGCTCTGTTCAAGAGCTGGGGCAGCAGTATAATAAACGGTCACCCGAATGTGGTCAACGGAGGCAGTAATATCGCGTGGTTTAGTAGATACAGTGTTCTGCGCTGAAAAGACAACTCCAAAATTAGAATTAGTAACATCACTACAAGTCAAGCTGGCGTTCCACGTATCGGTAGAACCACCGTAACCTTGGTAAGTATCCGAAGTTGGCCAATCACCAGCTATTGCTTTGTCATCGCCAACAATAGTACCACTACCGTTAACCAGGCGTACTGAATTATCTTCCATATCAGCCGCATCGTTAGATTTACGCTCCACCTCTACATAAATCCCATCAATGGACTCGCAATTAGAAAGGGAAAAACCGAAGCCGGTAGCTTTAATATAATAACTTATATATCCTTTACCCAAAGTAACCTCAGCATAGGAATCATTACTAGAATAAACATTGGTATATCCCGACCAAGAATAACCACCTACAGATGTATCTTCAGCTGCGCTGCTTGGGCTGTTGGCGCCTTCCGTATCGTCAATAGCCAGCTGCCACCTCCTCGCTTCTTCGAAGCTCGTCGGTGCAAGCTCATCCTCGCTTTTTTCAAAAACAGTAGTGGAAGGACCTCCTTCGCCAAGGCTACGGAAGGTTAAAGGTCCCAGAAGGTAAAATTGCGGCGATATGAGAGGTGTCTTGAAACGATAGTACAAGGTTGTCCTTTGCCCTTCTGCCCAACTTACAGACCAAGATATTGTTTTGACGCCGTCCTTCTCCTTGATCTGGCAACTGTTGCTACGAGTTCCCGAATCCACATCAAAAAGAGGGGGACATTCCACCTCAAAACTTGCAGGAACACGCTCCTCAATTACGCCGGTAAAATCTTGGTTAACCTTAATAGAAAAAGTAACGGGGTAAGACTCGGGAGGATAAATACGGGTTGCTGTTTCCCTCTCCACATCAAAAGGGACTTCGTTGCGCACTTCAAAAGAATCGGTAATGGTATAAGTGCCGTTTTCTGTTTCCGCAGTTAGTTTCATCTCATAAACACCAGAATCGGCAACTTGGTATTCTGCCTCGTAATCCGGCACCAGAGTAAAGTCATGCAACTTGCATTCAGGGTTCACGGTAATGCTTCCCTCTTCCGTCGAGAGGTTTTGAATTTCGGATTTCGGATTTTGGATTTCCAAGCGCAGCTTAGCGTTACATTCCATCATCCCTTCTTCATCCAAAACAGCCATCTGCAATTTTGCTTTTTCCCGGGGCAGGTAAATGGACTTGTTGGTATTAACAGCCAAAACACCCCAGGTAAAATCTTGTTCTATAGAATCAAGCTCTTCACCACTTTCCGGATCTACCAAGGTAACTTTAAGCTCATACTTCCCGGGTCTAAACGCTCTACCCTTACTTACCTCTATCTCAAAGTTACCTGATTCATCAGCCTCAACAGAAATAGGAAAGTGAGTCTCTTCACCTTCCACATCAAAAATTTTCACATCAATATCCGGTTCTTTGCTTTGAGCTTTAACAGAACCAAAAATATTATATTTTTCCAAAAGCGCTAATACTTTTCCCAACAACCCCTGATTACTAGGCTGGGCGCTTATTGTTGCCTCCGGAGTAGCACTTTCTGTACCCTCCGGAGTAGAATCTTGGGTGGTTGGTTCTTCCGAACCAGATTGATCTACAGAAGAGGGAGAATCTGTTTCGGGAGTGGCAGAGGTTGTTGCCGAGGAGGGCTGGGAGGAAGAACCTGACGCCTCATTTTCTTCCGGTGCGGAGGGCAAAGCATCGGTAAAACTTACCTTAAAGGTAACGTCCTCTTCAGACTTAAAGTCTTTACGCTTTGCCCGCAGAACAAACATTTCTTTTTCGCTGGACCTTACCAACCCGTAGGCTTCCCCTCCATTATCAGCTGCTCCACCACGATCACCTTTCCTCCCTAACAACTCTCTACCAATTACGCCGTGGAGAGAATTTGCACCCACTGAATCCAACACAAAAAGAAAAACCAAAATAAAAACAAGGTTTTTAATAAGAAAATTTTTTCTACTCCTCCAAATCTTCTTTCTATCTTTGTGGGAACGAAGCATACCCACAACCGATTCAACGAAAAGAAGCGGCAACCGTACAAATATAAAAAATAGAACTAAGGAAAGCAAAAACAACAACCGGACCAAACTTACAAGATGCGCAGAAAGACCAAAGAGGGGAAATAACAAGTTGGCAATAACCAACACAAAAAGAAGAAAAATATCAATCCACTGGGAAATTTTTTCAATTGAACTAGAATCACGGACAGGGTTAACCATATAAAGCTTAAACTTCAGTCTATCACATGGTATAAGGTTAGGACCAGAATAAAGCTATCAAAGGTAAAAGCTATCAAAGGTAATACCTTTGCGAGCGCCTTCATTACAACAATTCCATATATCTCTTTCGGAGAGCCTCTTTACGTTCTTCCTCATAATCCCTAAAACAGGCGAACCAACCGAAGTCATCATCTATCGCAATACCCTCCAAACGCAGAGGCTCGAACTCGTCAATTTCGGCTTCCAGAAACCTTAAATACCCTTCCGCATCTTTAAAATGAGACATGACCGGCCTACTATTAACAAAAGGAATATCATCCCTACCCAAATAAGTGGCGAGACTTGACCAGGGATAATCTCCCAACTTCGATATCTCAGTTATTCCGGCCTTGAGGGGGTTCAAGTGCTGATAACGAGAAAGGTGGATCAGCTGTTCTTCAGTTTCCACCAGAACTGATCGAAATACCCCACCAAAAAGAGTTCCTCTTCTCTCTTGCCGCACATTAAAATACATTGTATACACTGTGCAAATTCTACGTATAAGCTCAGTAATACCGTCTTCGACAAGTTGTTTTAAAGTTAGATGAAAATGATTGGGCATTAAACAAAAGGAAAGTACTTCCACCGGGGGTTCTACACGCTTCGTCTCCAGCTGCAAAAGTATATTCTTTCTATCCTCCGAAGATTTAGCTTCTCTCAACCGGCGTTTCAGTAAACTATAAGGATAATTATACTTTAAAGAATGCTCTAAAGTTGAAACAAAACGGGAATAATAACTTGGATCAAGAAAAATATCACGTTTGTCAATCCCACGATTGAAAATATGATAAATACCACCAACTGCCAAAACAGTTTTTCTTTTCATAAAAAAATCAAAAACCCTATGAAACAAGCTCTATCAAAGGTAATACCTTTGCGAGGGCTGTTGTTACAGTAATTCCAAAGATTTGTTAAGGCGGGTAAGGGTTTCTTCGCGGCCGAGGATCGCGACACAATCAAAAAGTGGGGGGGAGACTGTTTTCCCAGTTATTGCTACTCGGGTAGTCATACAAATTGCCCGCATTCCCCAACCTTCTTCCTTTGCCTTAGACCGAAAAGCTTGTTCCAAAGCATCGTGTTCCAATTCTGTCTCTTCAATAATCTTTGCTGCTGCTTCCAAGATAGCTTTTGCTTCTTCTTCATCTCCATGAGCCTGCTCCACAAGAGGTTCTTTGTCTACCTCCGGAGCTTCAAAGAAGAACCGGGCCAGTTCCTCAAAATCACAGAGGGTTTCCATGCGGTCCTGAACAAGGGAGACGATTTCGGAAAATCGTTCCTGGGCCGCCTCTTTAACCTCCGGGGTTGGATCTGCAGAAACCCCGGAAGTTTCCCCGGCGGCTTCCGCTTCTCTTGCAAAAACACTCCGAAGTCTTTCCGCAAGCTCCTCAACACTAAGCGCGCGGATCCACTTACCATTTAACCATTTTAACTTATCCGGATCATAGATAGGAGCAGTTGCATCCATATCTTCAAGTTGAAACTTATCAATCATTTCTTTCAAACCAAAAAACTCTTTCTCCTGAGGATGAGTCCAGCCCAAAAGCGCCAAATAATTTAAAAGTGCTTCCGGAAGAATACCCATTTTCTTGTATTCAAAAATAGGAAGTGCGCCGTGTCGCTTTCCCAGTTTAGCACCGCCCTCACCGCGAAGCAGCGGAGTATGTGCATAAACCGGAGGAGCCCAATCAAAAGCAGTGTAGAGTAAAATGTGTTTGGGAACAGAAGAAAGCCACTCCTCACCCCGAATAATATGACTAATCTCCATTAAATGATCATCTACCACATTAGCTAAATGATAGGTAGGAAAACCGTCAGATTTTAAAAGAACTTGATCATCAATAACTTGATTTTCAACCTCAATTTCACCACGTATCAAGTCGTGAAACTTAGTAGTCCCTTCCTTGGGGACTTTTAAGCGAACCACATACTCTTCTCCCTCCTGAATTCTCTTTTCAGCATCTTTCCTGCTAATACTTCGACAATGTCCATCATACATGGGAGGCTTACCTTCCCGCCTAGCTCTTTCTCTAATTCTCTCTAGGCGTTCTTCCGAACAAAAGCAGTAATAAGCTGCACCTTTATCTAAAAGCTGCTCGACATATTTTTTATAGATATCCAAGCGTTCCGACTGCCGGTAAGGTCCGTACTCTCCCCCTTTTTTAGGAGATTCATTTGGCTCCAAACCTAACCAAGTAAGAGCATCTATAATCTCTCGCTCAGAATCAGCATCATAGCGAGACCGATCTGTATCCTCAATACGAAGAATAAATTTACCATCGTGTTTACGGGCAAAAACATAATTAAAAAGAGCGTTATAAGCAGTACCAATATGAGGTCGGCCAGTGGGAGAAGGAGCACTGCGCACTCTTACATTTTCAAAAGAATTATCATTTGGCATAAGCAACGTAGTTATTATAACAAACGGGCTTAGTAGTTAGTAGTAAGTAGTTAGCAACTAGCAATTAGCAATTAGTAGTTGGTATTTAGTATTTCCTATCTCTAGTTACGATTTTCCGGTCTCTTCAATCTTTTCTTTTTCTACCGAGACCTCCAAGGACTAGACAAGCTAGACCCCTGGGGTCGACCCAATGTGGTACCGCCCCTTGCAGGTCTCTTAGGTCCCTTTTATATTCTATGTTTTCATGCTTTTATGTTCTAATGATTTCATGCTAAGATTGTGAACAGTAAGCCTCAATGAGTTTAACCAAAGTTTCTAAAGTTACAAGACGCGGCATTGCTGCTTTTATAATTTTTCTAGCAGTTCTAACTATTGGAAGAATAGGTTGGAATGTGGGAGTTCGAATTTACCGTCACTTCTTTCCTCCCAAAAAGCCGGCACCAGAAACAGCTTTCGGCAAAATAGGCATACCAAAAATACCATCTAGCGACATTAATTTATCTAAATGGAAGTACGAACTGGACACTCCCACCGCAAGATTACCAGCTATGCCGGACCGGTTACCTATATTTCCCTTAGAGAAAAACCCAACAACACCACTTACAGAATTGCAAGCGGAGGATCTAGCAAAAAGTTTGGGATTTACTTCTAGCCCTAAAGCTATCTCACCCACTGAATATCGCTGGGAAGAAGGAAAACGAACTCTAGAAATGAATATAGTAAGCCAAGCTTTTTCCCTTACTTACGACTCCAATACATTAGAAATACAACTCACAAAAGGCAACGCGCCCACTAAGCAACTTGCTGAAGATACAGCCCAGAATTTTCTTAACCGGCTTAGCCTAGGAAACAAAACACTAGAAAGTGCAAAAAGAGAGGTCTCATTTGTTCAAATAAATAACGGGAAATTTAGCGTAGTAGAAAGTTTATCACAAGCGCAACTAACCCGAGTAGATCTTTTCAAAGTCCTTAATGTGGATGGAAAAAGCTACGATGTCTTGGGTCCCAAACCTAGACAAGGATTAACTACTCTACTAGTTGCTGGTGGCTCTTACCGTTCAGTAGTTGATCAAGTACCAATAGCTGAATACCAAAACTGGAAAATAAAAACTGAAGAAGGCTCTACTTACCCTTTATTAACTTCCAGCAAAGCCTGGGAAAATCTAGAAGCTGGAAATGCCGCCCTAGTTTATCTCAAACCTCAAGGAGCCGGGTTTTACGAAAACCCCTCTCCACCCTTAGTTGAGAAAATAAGAATTCAAAATATGCAACTAGCTTATTTTGAATCAAAACAAGCGCAAAATTACCTAACACCCATCTACGTTTTCAAAGGCTTAGCTGAAGTTAAAAATCAAAAACCTTGGGAAATTGTGTTGTATCTAAACGCTATACCCCAAGAATGGGTAAACCAGGAACCGCAAGAGTCTAACGAGGACTAGGATTAGCTACAAACGAAGAGTTTACCCAATCTATAATTTTACGCGATTCTGCGAACCGCTGATCTTTTTCACTTCCCAAAAGCACTGCATAAATCTCCCGAATTTTCCATAACCAAGATACAAGTAAGCACTCACCAGCATTGGTAGTTGTTCCTGTTTTTACTCCAGTAACTTCTAATTCCGGTACCAACAGTTCATTTGTATTTTGCACATAATGCCACTGGGTTGGGGGATTAGCAGCATTATGCAGGTTAATTTCCTTTGTTCCAACTATCTTTCTAAAAATAGGATTCTCCATCGCAACCTGAGCTAAATGCAAAAGATCTGCCGCAGTCGAATACTGCTCTTCCTCATCTACACCAATAACATTTTGGAACCGAGTATTACGTAACCCTAGTTCCCAAGCTTTTTGATTCATATTTTCAACAAAAAGCTGCTCGTTACCACGGTAGTCGTCAAGCATGTTTTCCGGGTCCCGAGCCAAGACACAAGCAGCATCAGCAGCAGACTGTAATAAAAGGCCGTAGAGTAGGGTACCCGCTTTAACACGCTCCCCCGCTTGCAAATTCATCTGAGCTTTTCCCTCCAACCCGGAAAGGCAACTTTCTGAAACCACCAACTCATCTTCCAAAGAATACTTATCCAAACCAACCAAAGCAGTCATTATTTTTACCAAGGAAGCAGGAGCAATTCTCTCAGTAGAGTTTCTTTCGTATAAAGTCTTTCCTGTCTTACTATCTTTTACCAAAACTGCTTTTGCCGAAACTGTTGGAAATTCCGGCGCATCATCTCTTAATTTTGGCCATTCTGGCTCTGCTGCTTCAAAGGAATTTTCCTTTGCACCAGCAACCAAACTTTGAGATTGTTCTCCCCCTTTTCCATCTTCAATTTCATTACTCTGTACAAGGGGAGAGGAACTAGAAAAAAGAGTACAAGCAAGAAGAAAGCATACACCAGCAAGCCTCAAAAAATGTGCCTTTTGTAAATAACCTTGGAAACGTGCTTTTGCAAAAGCAGCACGTACTCGCCTTTTTGTTCTTGCAAAAAAATAATTTGCCATTTGGGAAATTTTGAACCTAATTGAAGATTTTACTAGTCATTATCATCCTCAACAACTTTAATACCTAGCTCTCGTAATTGATCTTTGTCAACTTTACTAGGAGCATCCATTACAGCAGTTTCACCAGAAGAGGTAACGGGAAAAGCCATAACTTCACGAATAGTTTCCTCCCCGCAAAGAATAGCTACCAAGCGATCAATGCCAGGAGCAATACCACCATGGGGCGGAACACCGTACTCGAAAGCTTTAAGTAAGTGTCCAAACTTTTCCTCAATCTCTTCGCGAGTATGCCCTAAAATTTCAAAAATTTTAGTTTGGATCTTAGGATCCGTAATTCTAATACTTCCCCCACCCACCTCATGACCGTTCAATACCAAATCGTGCTGGTAGGAACGAACCTTCATTGGCTCTGAATCCAACAAATTTAGATCTTCTTCCCGGGGAGCTGTAAACGGGTGGTGAGAGGGGCTAAGATCTCCCTCAGCACTTTTCTCAAAAAGCGGAAAGTTTATTACCCAGCAAAATGCTAGTTCATTAGGATCACTTTTATCTTTGCGCAAGTCAGGAGTATCTGTCCCGTATTTTCTCATTACCTCTTTGTACTTCAAGCGAGGAAACGGCTTCTTTGTAATTTTCTTGTCGGTTAACTCCTCCACTAGATTTGTAAATAAATCCTCAGTCAACTCCAAAATTTCCTCCTGAGTAGAGAAGGACATTTCTAGATCCAGCTGAGTAAACTCCAACTGCCTATCCGCACGAAGATCCTCATCCCGAAAGCACCGCGCAATTTGGAAATAGCGCTCAAAGCCAGCCACCATCAAGAGCTGTTTATACTGCTGAGGACTTTGGGGAAGTGCGTAGAACTCGCCGGGTTGTAGCCGAGAAGGAACCAAAAAGTCACGCGCCCCTTCCGGTGTAGATTTAGAAAGAATGGGAGTTTCAATTTCTACAAAATCACGCTCCATAAGATAATTGCGAATAAATTGAACAGCCTTGCTGCGAAAACGTAAATTTTTTGTTAAACGTAGTCTACGCAAATCTAGGTAGCGATACTCTAAACGCTTCTTTTCATTAATTTTCAATCCGCTTCCGTGTATATCAAAGGGTAGCGTCTTCGACTCCGATAACACAGTGATTTTCTCTACCTTAACTTCCACTGTGCCCGTCTCCAAATCAGGGTTAACCATATTTTCCGGCCGCTCTTTTACCTCACCTCTAATTTCAACCACGTATTCATCGCGCAAATCATCAATTTGTTCAGGTGTACAAACAACTTGGACAATTCCTGTCCTATCTCGTAAATCTAAAAAGGCCACGCCACCGTGATCACGCCGCCTGTCTACCCAACCTTTAAGAATAACGTCCTCACCTACTTTTTTAACAGTTTTGGAAGCTGATGTCCTTTCCAACATAGGCTAAAGATAACATAAAACACTTTATACTAAAAGACCCGAGACACAAACCCCGTTAACTTGAAAAAAACAACGCCTGAGACTACAATGTAAGATACTATACCAAAAACTGATATTGAGCTTCCCCCAAACACAGAGCTCCCTAGCCATATTGCAATAATTCCGGATGGAAACAGGAGATGGGCACGGGCACGGGGGTTGCCTACACTAGAAGGGCACCGGAGGGGTTTTGATCTTGCGCCCAAGCTTTTCCAAACTATTCGCGACTGGGACATCCACACTACCACAGTTTGGGCATTTTCCACTGAAAACTGGAACAGATCCAAAAAAGAAATAAATTATCTAATGAAACTATATGAAAAGTTCATCGATGACAACCTTGCTGACGCAAAAAAGGATAACGTGCGTATCTACCACTTAGGGCGCAAAGATAGAATTCCAAGCCAGCTAAGGAAAAAAATTGAAAACGCAGTAGAAGAAACAAAAAACAACAAAAGTTTTGTTCTAAATATTGGATTGGATTACGGGGGGCATGATGAAATACTGCGCAGCGTTGAAAAAATAATTAAAGATATAGAAACACGGAAAATTGATCCAAAAGATATTAAAGAAAATGTTGGAAAATACGCTGGGAAATATCCTTATTACCGTTTCAAAAATTATCTCGATATGCAAGATCAACCCCACCCTTATCCTGATTTGGTAATTAGAACTTCGGGGGAACAACGCTTAAGCGGTTTTCTATCTTGGCAAGCTGCTTACAGCGAGATCTACTGGGAACGAGATCATTTCCCAGACTTCTCACCGGAAAAATTAAAAAACGCAGTCCTGGACTTTAGCCGAAGACGGCGCCGTTTTGGCGGGGCAGACCAATCCGTTCCCAACGTAAACTTTAAGCCCGAAAAGGTTGCCGAGCTGGAAATTAGCTGGTGGAAGGCACACAACAAAGATAATATAGAAAAAATGCAGAGAATTTTCATCAACTGGATTAAAGAACTTTATAATGTTGGGAACGAAAACGCTACCAACATGACAAAAGCAATGTTCAGAGCTGTCATGGAAGGACACAACCAACGGAATTGGGAATTAGCTGTAAATGCAATGGAAAGCTTCTACTCAATTGCACTGGAAAATATGGAAGCAGATTTTGACCCACAGAAAGCTGCTGAGCTGGAGATTACCTGGTGGCAAGTTCACGATAAACTAGAGGGTTGTATTAATAAACTAGAACTAGAAAAGGCTTTTAGTGCACTTTATGGTGAGCTCTACCAACAATCGGAACTCCAACTAAGGGAAGCTGCACATTGGAAAGCAATGGCAACTTTTGAACATGATTTGGCTGAAAAAGAAGGAATTTCGAGCACGGAAAGAGAAAAACATTGGCAAGAGGCTGAAAAGTATCTCCAAAGGTTTTACCGGGAACTGCGCGAGCTGGTTTCTTAAAAATAGAATATTTGGTGGAGATTAAAAGTGGTCGGGGCGGCCGGACTTGAACCGGCGACCTTACGCACCCCATGCGTACGCGCTAGCCATCTGCGCCACGCCCCGCAACCTTATTATATCCCCAAAAGATCGTATCTGCAAATAAAAAAGAAAGGGTAAGGCCTGAAGTCTAGCAGCAAGTGTTTATAAACAAACACCTTAGACTTCACGAACTCACCCTTCGAAAAGGATATAGATACTTTGTTTCCCCAATACCTAATCCCCTGGACTAGACAGCTCCCAAAAAGATCTCTCGCATTTCACGAGCATTTTTCGTCGGTATCGCGATCCTCCCGCAATCGCTGTTTGTTATGCTCTATAGCCTTAATACAGTTAGAACAATACTTGCTATTTTCCGCAGCCTCTGCGCCCCGGCAGCGGACACACAACGCCTTGCGCTTTGACCTTTCAGGCTCTTCCATCAACCCCAGCGCTACCAATATGGATCCCGTGTTAGGCACACCCTTCTCCTTTCACTATATGCCCCACTCCAAATACACCCCTCTTTTGCAGTACGCAGCCCCCCGGATTTATAAAAAACTGCTTCAATCATTTTTAGCATAATATTGAGAAAGCGCAAAGAACAAGAAATGAATATTACGCAAAAGTGGCTTAAACCACACCAAAAATGGTTAAGTACAAAAAGAAAGGACGAGCGGAAACCTATCTAGCTGGTATCTATAAAGATCATAAACACCTAGGTTTCACAACTCGTCCTCGAACAGAAGCTCTCTCGGCGCACGTCATTGGACGTACCTCCCTTGCGTTCGTGAGAGCCAACACCCTTCCGAAACCAACCATTCTTACAACTATCCTCCTAACTCCAAAATACTTATAGTGGCAGTTCTCGGAACTAGTTCCAAAAGTTCTCGAACCCATTCGCGAGAACTGCCCTGAAATCTCCCTAGCATCCTAAGCAGGTACGACTACGTTCAAGGGACGTGGCCTGAAATTACTTTCAAACTCTCCACAGGCTCGGAATACCTTATTCCTGTGTCCATCAACCATTCCACCTCTTCCGGATCGGGTGGACATGCAAAAAGATCGTCCAAATTTAACTCGATTCCAAAAGTGTTCCAGAGATAGTCCAAAGCATCCGGTATTTCATCCTCCGGAAGCCCGCAAACAACAATCTCCGCTAGTCTTTTCAGCTCCCCATCTTCGGAAGGTAGCGCCAAGCCATCAGAAACTTCGAAAAGCCTCCACACTAGCTCATCTCCAGAACACATTACATCTCTCCTTTGTCTTGTTCTTGGTCGCCATTTTGCAGAAACCCGAACATAAAACAACGCTCTTCAAAGTTCATCCCGTCAAAACCAGGGGGTAGTTTCCTTTCGCGCATCCACCCCGGTGCTTGAGACAACGACAAGGTTTCTTCCAGCGGTAATGACATATTAACCGGTGGGTACCCAAGTAGCGTATAGTAGATAGCTGTTCTCCCTAGCGTGCGGTAGGCCGCACGCTCCTCTTCGGAACACCCATCTGGCGGTAGAGTACAAACACAACCCCCCAAGAGCTCTTCCTGGATTGCTGGTGGGAATTGTGGAAGTATTTCCGTTGCCAAGATTTCCTCCGCCTCCTCAGGAGGAGGGGGCATAAAACCTCTAGCACCATTCTCCTGATGGTACTTGAAAAGCTCCCAAAAAATTTCATCTACAACTCTGGGTACATCTCTTTCCACTGTCATTGCCTCCTTAGCTTTAGATCCTAGAAAATTGATGGACATTCTGGTATTTTTAGTGCTTTTTTTTCCTTCTCCCTTCACTCTCCTGTGTAATTAAAAGCAGGTCTTTAAAATAAAAGATATCCCAAAAATCTGCCTTAATTACTTTTAATTTAACACTAATAGCAAAAAAAGAACAAGGAGACGAGTGTTGGTTTAGGAACCAACCAACCACTCGCCTCCCAAAGGTACCAAAAACAAAAAACGTGTTACTGCTGAATCGCATCACCGTAATTTCCCATAACTTTCTCCACGTACGACCAGCAGTGCGCAGGGTAAGTGGTCTTGTTAGGACCACAGTAATAGGCGGCAAGACCCGTTCGGATATTGCCCCCCTTCCTGTCCGTATAATCACGGAGAATTTCCGCTCCGCGATAGATATTTGTGCTAAGGTCACGCCCATCTTCCCCAGGGAAAAAATGATAAGGCATGACCTGGGCCGGACCTTTTGCCCCTGCTACAGATGTACAAGACGAGGTAGCAGGACCCTCGGGACAAAGCTGCCAAGCCGTCTTGCATTCGTTGTAACGCCTGGTCCCGGGCTCACCCCAAAGGTCAGGTCTATTCTTCGGGCACCGTTTTTGTGAGAACCAGCTCTCTGTCTTTATAAGAGCTGCCACAAGGTTTGGATCGTGCCCGAACATATTTGCAGCTTCAACAACCAGACCTTCCAAAGCAAGTATCTCTTGCGGCCACACGCGAGAAAGACCTTCTTTGGCAACCTCCGCCTCCGGGTTCGATTCCGGTTTTAGTATTGCCTCCGGCCCCGGTTCTGGCTCTGTTTCCGGTTCGCCCTCCTTCGTATTCTCCTTTTCCACCGCTCCCGGCGGCGTAGCTCTTGCTTCCGACACCTCCCGAACCGAAACGTCCGCACTCGCCACAACCGTACGGGCATGGCCGAGCGCAGCTACAGCCAAACCAATTGTAAAAAGAGCACAAAAAGTCAGAACTGCTGCCATCCTGACTGCGGGATTCGCCAAATCTCTAGGCATGGCCAGCCTCCCGAACATCTACACCCAACTCCCGAAGCCGCTTCGCAACAGCGGATCCGGGCGGGGCAACATACTCCTGCTTAGTCTCAGCCTTCCTCGGGAGAACATCCCAAGTCGTGTGCTGGCCAGAAGAACTAAAAGCACCTGCCCGAGCCTTCATTTGTGCTTCGCCACCGCGACCGAACCCCCAGCCAATACGGACAAGAGCAACTGCGCCACCGACAGCAAAAACTAGAACAGCAACGGAAAGAATCACCGCTACTGCCGCACCCAATGGCTCAGTTAGTGCTTGCAGTGAGACCGCTACGCCGCGCCACTTTTCAGCCTCGTTCTTGTAAGCAGTAGCACGTCCTTCCCAGAAGGAAGCTTCTGCCTTGTAAGATTCGGCCCGCCCCTTCCATCTAGCAGCTTCGGCCTCAAGACGTTCTGCTTCCGCCTTCAAGCGTTCCGCCGCAACCGAATTATGGAAACCTCGTGCCATAGAAGATCCCACAACAAGAAGCAGGATCAAGACGCCAAGGCCCAAAACCAGGGCTAGTTTGTACTCGTACCCATCAACTTTTTCCTTTTCCGACATTTCCAACCTCCTTTGTTACTATGAATACTCAGACTTGAACTTCTTACAGTTTCCCTATCTCACGATTAAAACAAAAAACTGTCCGGACCGCTGAATGGGGGCCGAACTTATGTCAAACTGCAGTAGGATTTCGAAGAGAGGCGCAGTCTGAAACTACATAACTTATAGCATAAAAAGGGGTGAAAGTCAACCAAAATCAGCTTTCGGCACTTAACCGAAAGCCTCCAACACAGAAAAGAATACGCAAGAATAACATTTTTAATCAGTGACAAAAACCTCGTCCTTCATTTCACGTAGATTCGTGTTCTTTTGTTCGCGTAAATTAGCGTTGGTTACCGCTTGGAGAATTGGGGCTTGCGCCGTGCACCCCGATGATAAACTTTTTTCCTCTCCTTCATTCGCGGATCACGAGTTAGAAGGTCATACTTCTTGAGAGCAGCCTTGAGCTCTTCATCGTATTCTAGAAGTGCTCTGGAAATACCAAGAACAGTCGCATCTAATTGTCCTGTAGTTCCGCCACCGCTTACCCTAATATCACCGCTAAACTTATTGGTCATTCCACATGCATCAAAAGGCATCATATACTTCTTTCTAGCCTTTTCTCCCGAAAAATAATCGGAAATAGGCATACCGTTAACCAAGATTTCTCCCTTTTTGTCAAAAAGGCGAACCACTGCTGTAGAAGTTTTCCTTCTACCTACACCCCTATAAAATTGTTGGTTATTGCTCTTATTAGACATAATTTAATGAAAAACCCTAAATCCTAATATCTAAATCCTAAACCGTACCTCCTCGGCAGGTCGCCGGAGAGGCGACAAATTCAAATTATATAAATCCAAATTTTCAAAACATCCGCAAAAAGATTAGTGTTCGTGTCAATTGGATTTTGAACATTCGTGCTTGTTTCGAATTTAGGATTTCGGACTTCGGATTTGGGCCTCATGCGGGTGTTCCGCGCCCGCATAAACTTTTAACCGGCTCATCCTTTTATCCCTCAACTTGTTGGCTGGAAGCATTCTTTTTACAGCACGGTAAATAACCTCAGTTGGATCTCGCTCCATAAGCTCCCCTAACGTTTCTTGCTTCAAATGACCAGGATACTGCGAATGACGATAATAAACTTTCTTTTTTTCTTTCTTACCTTTTATCTCCAAATCTTGGGCATTAACAACCACTACGTAATCACCTAAATCAAGATAAGGAGCATATTTTGGTTTATTTTTACCCATGAGCAAGGGAGCTATTTGTGATGATAACCTCCCCAAAACCTCCCCCTTAGCATCAAAAAGATGCCACTCGCGCTCAATGTCAGATTCCTTTGTTACGTAGGTTTTAGTCGTCATTACAAATTAATCTTTTATTCGTTTTGGTCCCCGCGCTCCACAAACTCAATCAAAGCTGCTTCCGCCTTGTCACTTCCCCGCGGTCCTAACTTCAAAATCCTGGTATATCCTCCCCCTCGCTCTGAAAACCGAGGAGCAATATCCTCAATCATCTTATCAACATGTTTTCTTGAACGAAAAAATTTAAGTAATTCACGATAATCGCTATTCTTACCTCGTTTTGCCTTAGTTACCATTCGCTCAACCTTAGGTCGTAACGCCTTTGCTTTAGCCAACGTTGTTTTCACTCTCCCATGTTCAACTAATTCCCGCGCAAGATTAGAAAGTAATGATTCGCGGTGTGCTTTTTTTCGTCCAAGTTTGTACTGTTTCTTCATAACAAAAACCAAGCCAGCTTCAGAATTAAACTAAATAGATAAATTACTTGCCTTTTACTCCTACTCTTCTTCCTCTTCCTCTAAATCTTTTACCCAACCTCGTTCCCTAACCCTTTTCTTTATCTCTTCCACTGATTTCTCGCCTACTTTTGGTATCTCCTTCAAAGCCTCATAACCCTCTTCCCAAATAATCTCCATTAAGTCTCCGCAAGTTGTAACACCCCCAGCTTTCAAACTGTTTGTTACTCGAGTTGGTAATTCCAAATCCTCCAGAGGATGTTGCTTCTCCTCTTGCGTCATTAATGGTTTCTTCTTTTCTTCTTCCAACTTCACCTCCTGCTCACCTTGAGTAAGTCGGTAAAAGTATTTCATTAAATACTCAGAAGCTTCCAAGAAAGCTTCTCGGGGTGAAATAGTTCCATCAGTTTTTACTTGCATCTCCAATGAATCCAAATTAGAAAGATCTCCTGCTCGCGTCTTCTCCACCTTGCAGGAAACACTTTTTACCGGTGAAAAAGCCGCATCCAAAAGAACAGCACCCACACGGGACTTTTCCCCCTCCTCCGAAGGTACAAATCCGTAACCTTTCTCAGCTAATAGTTCGGCTTCCAATTTAGCATCTTTAGAAGTAAGCGTCGCCAAAACCAAATCTTTATTAATTATTTCTACGCCCGCAGGTACCTCTAAATCACCAGCTGTAACCTCGCCAGTTCCCTTTGCTAAAAGGCTCAATGCAACAGCAGTTTCTCCTTCAATGCGAAGGCGCAATTTTTTCAAATTTAAGATAAGCTGCACCACATCTTCCTTCACCCCATCAATTGTTGTAAACTGGTGCGGAACACCAGAAAAACGTGCCTCAGTTACTGCCGCTCCTTCAATAGAAGAAAGGAGAACTCTTCTGAGAGAGTTACCTATAGTACGACCAAAACCGGCAGGTAATGGACGTAGAACAAATCGGGCAGACTTTTCCTCTTCGTCTTCAACTATAAGAGAAACATTTTTTGGATCTAACATCTAACTAAACCCCCTTTCGAAAGGTGTAAACAAACAGTAAAATTGAAAAATACATATATCTCGAAAACCGCCCTGATTAGCCTCCTTACAATCGTAAAAAGCTCGCTTCGCTCACGCCAAGTACTCGGATCTAGCGACCCTCGTGTTAAGAGCAGTTCGGAAACTGCGTTAAGTAGCATCGTCAGAGCTCTGCTGTTAAATCTAATTCCCTAACACTTAACCTCTTCTTAACGCCAACTTAACAAAACAATTATCGCTACATTTGACCCAACAATTTTTTACCACACTTAACCATTCTTAACTATACTTAACGCTATTTTTCAACGAACAACCATCGACACCACACCAAACACATTATTATACAACAACATCAGCCATTAACGGGAATAGAACTCCACTACCATACTCTCATCAATATCAGCACCGATATCATCCCTTTCCGGATCACGTGTAATCTTAGCTTTCCCCGCATCTCCATCTGCTGTTATCCAATCGGGAGTCTCCCTCTCCGGGATATTGGAAGGAATGCTTTCTACCACAATTTCGTCACCAGGAAAAACTGCATAGGAAGGTTTGTCAACCTTCTTTCCATTAACCTCAACTTTTCCATGAACAATTAGTTGTCGAGCTTGGCTTCGCGAAGCTGCTAGATTAGCGCGATAAACAGCATTATCCAACCGTCTTTCCAAACTTCTTAACAACGCTTTACCAGTATCTTCACCCAACTTTTCTGCTTCCCTAAAATAGCGCTTAAACTGATTCTCCCAAACCCCGTAAATTCTTTTTAGCTTTTGCTTTTCACGGAGCTGCTGCCCATATTCACTCACACGACGCCGAGAATCTCCGTGCTGGCCAGGGGCTTGTTGACGCCGGAAAAGGGGACACTTACGAGTTTCACACTTCTCCCCCTTGAGAAAAAGTTTTTCCCCCTCACGGCGGCAAATTTTACATTTTGGTCCAGTATAACGAGACATAAGTCGAAATTACAAATAAAACACAAATTCCAATTTACAAAACACAAACAAAGCTTCGTTTGTATCTTGTAATTTGGCGCTTGCTATTTATTTGGAAGTTGGTGCTTATCACTACACCCTTCTTCTTTTCTTCGGTCTGCAGCCGTTGTGCGGAATGGGTGTTATATCCTTAATACTTAACACCTCCAACCCCCCAGCTTCTAAGGATTTTATAGCTGTATTTCTTCCCATTCCCGGACCCTTGACAAAAACATGCACCTCCTTCACACCTTTGTTGGTAGCTTCTTCCGCAGCCTGACGAGCTGCCTGAGAAGCTGCAAACGGCGTAGACTTTCTAGTACCTCTAAAACCCGCTGTTCCTGCACTGGCACTACACACCTTATCTCCAGAAGGTGTGGTAACGGTAATCAAAGTATTATTAAAGGTAGCAGTAATATAAGCTTTTCCCTCAGCAGGAAACTTTCTGCGACTTTTCTTTTTTTTATTTCTTGAATTCCTCTTTTTCTTAGCCATAAAAATTAGTAATTAGTAACCAGTAACTGGTAGCTCGTAATGTCAACCAATTTAAAATTGATAATTGGAAATTGATAGTTCCTCTTAGTGTTTTTCTCGAACTGTACCAGTCCCGCCAACAGTTTGTTTCCTCCCCTTACGAGTACGCGCGTTGGTCTTAGTGCGCTGACCTCGCACAGGCAATCCTCGCTCGTGTCTCATACCACGGTAAGAGCCAATGTCCTTAAGTCTTTTAATATTTAAACGAACTTGCCTTGTCAGTACACCTTCTACAGTGTAACTATTATCAATTTCTGCTCTTATTTTTGCCAAGTCATCAGCTGAGACCTCCTTAGTTCGGAGTTCTTTATCAACACCAACCTTATCCAAAATATCCTCAGCAGCTGACCTGCCAATACCCTTGATATTGGTAAGAGCGACTTTTATTTTTTTGTTACCTGGTATTTCAACACCTGCTATTCTAGCCATGGTTACACTGATAAAACTGATAAGAAACTGATAACACTGAAAAATCCGTGTTCTCCGTTCTGCTTCCGCATTCTCCGCATCTTAGCCTTGACGTTGCTTGTGCTTCGGATTTTCACAAATTACATACACCCTGCCCTTTCGCCGGACAATTTTGCATTTTTTACAAATTTTCTTAACGCTCGACCTTACTTTCATAAAAAGAGATTATCACCGAAAAATATCAAAAAAATCACGGAATTTCAGTGATAATCCTTATTAAATTCCGTGATAATCCATTCACTACTTGTATCGATAAACAATTCTACCCTTGCTCAAATCATGCTTACTCATTTCTAAATCAACCTCATCTCCAGGCAGAATATTAATCTTATATCGACGCATCTTTCCCGATGTGTGAGCCAAAACCTTAGAACCATCTTCCAACTCAACCTCAAAAGTTGCATTAGGCAAAGATTTAACAACTGTACCACGTTTTTTTACCAAATCTTTTTTTGGCATAATAAGCACTCCCCTATGGGAGTCTCAGTGCTTATCTTATCATAAGAACCCATAAGGCGCAAGCCTGGAGTACTAATAACATTAAAATTTGGGGTTTGGTGTTAGCACTCGAGAACCACCCTCAGTGACTGCAATTGTATTTTCAAAAAGTGCCGAAAGTGAGTTGTCCTTGGTCTTTATTGTCCAACCATCGTCTAAAGTTTCAATAGCAGGACCACCTTCTGCATAAAGTATCTCTACAGCTAAAACTAAACCCTCTTCTAACATTGACCCTTCGCCCGGTTTGCCAAAACAAGGAATTTGCGGTCCCTCGTGCAACTCTTCGCCAACACCGTGTCCAACCAAAGCCCGAATCACATTATAACCGGCACCTTCAACTGTTTCCTGAATTGCATGGGAAATATCCCCCACAAAATTCCCCGGAACACACTGCTCCGTCGCCCTTTCCAACGCCTCCTCCCCCACCTCCAAAAACCTTTTCTTCTCTTTATGCTCCTTTTCCTGCAGTCCGCGGAACGCGGTACGCCGATTTCCGACTACAATACTCCAAGCGGCATCGGTGTGAAAACCCTTATAAAAAGTACCTAAATCCACGGTAAAAACATCACCTTCTTCTACTGTTACGTTTTCGGATGGTACTCCGTGAACCAAACCCGCATTAAGGTTAATGCAGGTAGCGCAATCATAACCGGGAACCTTCATAAAACCGGGCTCCCCGCCCAACTCTTTAATTCTATTTACAGCCAATTCCTCCAAATCCGCCGTCTTTACACCGGGAACAGCAGCTTTTAATACCTCTTCGCGTGCTTTAGCAGTAATCAGACCGCCCTTTGCCATCTTTTCAATATCTTTCTTTGACTTAATCTTTATCATTACTAAAATAACCTTTTAAGTCTTCAAAAATCTCCTCAATTTTTTGCTCACCATCCACAGGCTCTAAAACCCCCTTCTCACTATAAAAAGATAGAACCGGCTCTGTCTGCTGATGATAATCAGCCAACCGTTTTTCGATTATTTCTTCTGTATCGTCCTCACGACCACGTTTCAACAGGCGGTGCATACTTTCCTCATCCGAAACATCCAAATAAAAAACCTTGTCCGGCTGAAAAGGTGCGTTTTTTGCCTGCCAAATGTTTCGGGGGTAGCCTTCCAAAACAAAACCTTGTCGGTACTTTTCTCTAGGCAGTTCCTCCTCTAAAACCTTCATCACAACTTCGTCAGGCACAAATTCGCCCTTTTCCAAATAATTTTCTACACTTCGTGCTAATCCTGAATCCCGATCCGCAATTTCACGAAAAATAATCCCAGTAGAAATATGGGGAACACCCAATTCCTTAGCTAAAAGATCTGCCTGAGTAGATTTTCCCGACCCCGGTGGGCCTATAATCACTATGTTCATAGGTAAAGCGGGCCATTAAGGCAACTTCTCAATAATTCTAAAACTAATTCCACAATCGTTAAGTGCTCGCAAGAGCTCGCGTTAAACTGTTAAAAAGTTAAGTATTCAAACCTAGCTTTCTCCCTCTTTTTAACCCTTAACTCTTTAACTCTTAACGAGTTAAAAAAGCAACAATTCTCCTCAACACTTTACAACTACTTTACTAATCTTTACTACACTTAACACTACTAAAAATAACTAGCATGCCAAAAAGCAGTGAGACAGGTTAAACATCACAATCCCGGTATTCCCAAATCCCCCATTTGCCCCTGCATTTGCTTTGCTACCTTTTTCTGAATCCTGTTCGATGCTTTGTTTAGGGCCTTTTCCACATTTTCTACTCTTTTACCATCTATTTCTATTAATTTCACACTCTGGTCACCCCGCATCACAACCCGTACATTGCCAACTTGGGTATCCACTTCAATCTTGCGCATCTTCTTCTTCATCTTATCTGCTTTCTTTTTTAAATTATAGAGTCTTTTAGCTTTATCTAGTATCAATTTTATTTACAACCTCCTTTCAGGAAGAGCATACGCACAACAACAAGTTAATCTAAAAAGCCGTCATAATCACTCATTACCATTCGCGCCTCAGCCTTTTTCAAAATATCTAATACTACAGAAACAACAATTAGCAATCCAGAACCTTGAATAATAGTACCTGATATACCAGTAAGCGCGCGTAGAAGACTTGGCAATATTGCCATTAAGCCTAAGAAAACACCTCCCACCAATGTTATTCTAACTAATACCCATTCCAAGTAACTTTCTGTGGCTTTACCTGGTCTAATGCCAGGAATAAAACCGCCGCGCTTCTTTATATCATCAGCAATCTTTGCTGGGTCAAAAGTAACAGCAGTATAAAAATACGTAAATGCAACCACTAAAGAAAAAAGAAGCAAGTTATAGACTGGAGAATCAGGATTGAAAATATTTGTTAAAGTACCCAAGACAGAGCCAAGCAAGGGAAGGGAAGTATCCCCTATATACTGACCAATCAGTGAGGGAATTAGAGTCAGGGAAACTGCAAACACAATAGGAATCATGCCTGCTTGGTTAACTCTTAATGGGATATAATTTTGCACCCCTGTCGAAGTATTGCCCCGCGACCTTCGCGCATATTCCACTCGCACCCGCCTGGTTCCTTCACTAACCACAACCACCAAAGCAAAACTCGCCAAAATAAATGCCAAGTACGCAAGAAAAGCAAAGGCATCAGTTCCTCGCAAAGTAGAGGTGATCTGAACTACATTCAAAGGTACTCGGCTCAAAATACCAGCCAAGATAACTACGGAAGTGCCGTTTCCAAGTCCATATTCTGAAATCAAACCCCCTAACCAAACTAAAAACATTGTGCCACAAACCAATGTTACAATTAACAAAATCAAAGCAAAGATCGAAACTGCGGGTAACACGCCCTGCCGTCTAAACAAACTATACATTCCAAATCCCTGGACAAGCGCTAGGGGCACAGTTAAAAATCTTGTGTATTGCTCAATTTTTGCTCTTCCGTAATCTCCTTCTTTGGAAAGTTCTTCCAGTTTGGGAAAAACCACGGTAAGCAACTGCATAATAATAGAAGCATTTATAAATGGGTTCAGACCTAAGGTTACAATAGAAAACTGCTGCATCGTTCCCCCAGAAAACATATCCAAAAGACCCAACAACTCACTAGCTTGAAAAAGTTGTTGTAAAGCTGCTCTATCTACACCAGGCACTGGGATACTAGCTGCCAATCTGAAAACAACAAGGATAAAAAGGGTAAAAAGAATTTTTCGACGAAGGTCCTTTATTTTAAATACTGTACTTATTTTCTCTAGCATTTAATTCTTAAGCAGTTTTTACGCAAATTCCAAAGCTTTTCCCATAAATTATCAATTTTTAACTGCACCTCCTGCCGCCTCTATTTTTTCTTTTGCCTTTTTTGACACCTCCATACCTTCAACAGATAAACTCTTTTCCAAAACACCTTTACCTAAAACTTTAACACCGTCTTTTGGAATTCTCTCCAGTAAACCAACCTCCACCAAAGTATCGGGATTTACATCTGCACCATCTGAAAACACATTTAAGCTAGAAACGTTTAAAATTGCAGGTTCTTTCCTGGTTGGTGGTTCAAAACCCTTTTCCTTACCATAGTCTCGTGGCTTCTTTGCTGTCCCCCCCGATCGCGCCTTCTGACCCTTTTGACCGCGGCCCGTAGTATGACCTCCCTTACCACTACCATACCCACGTCCCACCCGCTTTTTCTTCCCTTTTTTAATTTTTGGTAACTTATTTAGTTTCATATTTACGAGAGAGTTCTCTAATCCTCTCTAAAGCTTTAAACATTGCTAGAGCATTAGAATATTTATTCCTAGTACCTAAAATCTTTCCAGTAATATCTTGAATTCCAGCTAACTCCGCAATTGTCCGTGCTGCACCTCCCAACGAGATTCCAGTTCCTGCCGGTGCGGGGCGAAGCAAAATATCAGCAGCGCCCTCCTTTACCCTAATCTCAAAGGGGATAGTACCATTCTCCAAAACAACTTTTTGCAGATTCTTTTTTGCCTTAGAAGTAGCTTTGTCTATAGCTGGTCTTACCCCCGGAGCCTTCCCCAAAGCCATTCCTACCCTACCTTTACGATCTCCAACTACTACCAAGGCTGTAAACCTAAAACGGTTACCTCCCTCTGTCTTTTTAGAAACACGTCGAATCTCAAGCACTTTTTCTTCAAACTCTTTTTGTTCCTTCTGATTTCTTTCTTCCATAATAATAAATTAGAACTTTAAACCTCCTTCCCGGGCTCCCTCTGCCACAGCCCTTACCCGACCATGGAAAGGATAACCACTACGATCAAAGGCAGCCTCCTCAATCCCCTTCTTCTTTGCTTTTTTCGCCAACTCCTGACCAACTTTTCGAGCAACTTCCTTATTTTTCCCACTTACTTCCAAATCATTATCCGATGCCGATACAAGAGTTTCACCAACAGTATCGTCTATCAACTGAGCATAAATATGCTTATTTGACTTAAAAACTGAAAGGCGCGGCTTCTGGGATGTTCCCTGAATCTTGCCCCGAATTCGCTGCCTCCGTCTTTCTTTTTTGTCCTTATAATGCTTAACTATCATTTTTATTAAAACCTACTAAACTATTACGCACCAAAACCCTCCCCCATCTTAGCAGCCTTACCTGGCTTTCTTCTAATTTTCTCGCCTTTGTAACGTATTCCCTCACCCTGGTAAGGTTCTGGGGGTCGAGCACTACGAACTTCCGAAGCAAATTTTCCCACCTCAGCTTTATCAGCCCCCTTTATCGAAATCTCGCTCCTTCCCTCTACCGTCACTTGCAGATCTTGGGGAATATTAAAACTAACAGGATGAGAAAAACCAACATCTAGAACAAGCTGATCCTTTTGTTTTCTTGCCCGATAACCCAAACCCTTTAAAACAAGGTTTTTCTCGTGCAACTCCTGAACACCCTCCACTGCATTGGCAAGAGTAGCTCTCACAGTACCATGCAAAGCCCGCGCAAACCGAGAGGAGGATTTTCTCCTTACAACCAGCTGATCCCCCTCCAACTCCACCCCAACTTCAGGCCGAAAAGGAACAACAACAGTCCCTTTTGGACCAGAAACTAACACCTGATTGTGTTTAATCTCTACACTTACTTTTTCTGGAATTTGTATTGGCTGTATACCTATTCTAGACATAATAATGCGCCAAAAGCGCGTAATTTGTGGCTAAGAAGCCACGTTAATTGTTCGTCGTCAGAACTCCTCACTAAATCGCGGGCAGACCCACATAAAACAATAGTTATTTACTCTTGAGATTTCTCATTTCGACCAGTGTCGGAACTCGAAATGGACATTACAAGGAGCGCGGGCTTCCAGGGACGAGAAAATCTGCTACTTCTTTCCTTTTCCATTAGCGTTCGTTCGCTTTTAATTTGTGTAGATTCGCGTTTGTCACTACCACACTTCACAAATAATCTCCCCACCAAGGTTCCGTTTCTTAGCCTCTTTCGCGCTCATAACTCCCTGAGAAGTAGATACTATTACTAAACCTTTGCCGCCCAAAGCCAGCGGTAAATCTTCCGCCGAGGAATATATTCTCTGCCCAGGCTTAGAAATCTTTCTCACCTTAGAAATAAATGGATCCCCATCAAGATACTTCAGATCCAGCGAAAGCATTTTAAACCTTTTCCCCTTCGGCTTATAAACTCGAACTTTAGAAAGATACCCATACTCTTCCAGAACGCTAGCTATTGCTTCTCGATTTTGGGAATAAGGAATCTCTACCTTTGGCTTCCTTACTGCTTGCACATTTTTTATTTTTGTTAACATATTCGCAATAGTATCCATAATAGCTCGCTACGCTCACGTTAAATGCAGTTCGGAAACTGCGTTAAACTGCGATCAGAATCGCGTAAAACGATAGTAATACAATTGTTTTACTGTTTTACCACCATATTACCACTGCATTACAATTGCAATTACCAACTGGCTTTTTTTACGCCAGGCAATTCTCCTTTTAAAGCCAGCTCTCTAAAACAAATTCGACACATGCCAAAATCTCTCATGTAACCACGCGATCGACCACAAAGCTTACAACGCGTATAATCACGCGTATCATACTTTTTCTCTTTTCTTTGCTTTTCTTCTAATGCTTTTCTCGCCATAATAGCTTCCTTCGGAAACAAAAGAGCTTCAAGAGCCTCAAGGGCTTCAATAGATTCAGGAGCCGGATAAAAACTATTGAATCTACTGATACCACTGAAGCCATTAAGGCCAATCTTAAGATTCCTCTTCTATAAATGGGAATCCTAGGGCGCTCAATAATGCATAACCCTCTTGGTCACTTTCAGTACTGGTAACAATTGTTACTTGTAACCCTTTGGACCTATCCACTTCATCCGCATCCATTTCTGGAAAGATAGTATGGTCCTTAAAACCTAACGAATAATTACCGTGCCCATCAAAAGCAGTTTTTTTCACTCCTTGGAAATCCCTAACTCGCGGCAAGGCTGCTTTCACAATTTTGTCCAAGAAAGACCACATTCGAGTACCACGTAAGGTAACAGCTAACCCAATTGGATCACCTTTAGTAATACCCCAACCTGCTTCCGAATGCTTGGCACGCCGAACATTTGGAACTTGCCCCGTTATCTGAGCTAATTCCCGCCTTGCCTCCTCTAACAAATCTTTATCATCTTTCGCCTCACCAATACCCATATTAACCACAACTTTCTTGGGGCGCGGCACAGCCAAAATATTAGATATATCCAAATTCTCCTGCAGCTCTGGGACTATTTCTTTTTCAAATCGCTCTTCAAGATTCATAATTTAAACTTCAACTCAACATGGAACCGCACTTTTTACACTTACGTAACTTTCGACCTCCCTCAAAAGAGAATCCAACTCTTGTGGGTTCTCCACAATTGGAACAAATTAACATAACGTTGGAAACATCAATTGGCAATGACTTTTCAATGTAACCACCCTCAGGTTTATCTTCAGTAGGTGGTACATGTTTTTTAACTACATGTATTCCTGGCACCAAAACCTTACCCTTTTTCGGGTAAGCCTTTTCTACAGTACCAGTCTTACTACGGTCTTTACCAGAAATTATTTTTACCTTATCACCAGAATGTATTTTCATTTAATGCTAACTCCCGCAGATTCCATCTGCGAAAAGCTTTCAAACTACTGTCCGCAATTAGGCAACAAATAGGTTGTTAATAGAATATGCTTATTGGATCTCCACCAAATTTAAGAATCCGCGAGTATCCTAATCACCTTAAAGTGTTTATCCTTACTAAGAGGACGACATTCCTCTATTTGCACAACATCTCCCACTTTAGCTCCCAACGAATCATGAGCCTTATACTTCTTGTGTTTCTCAACGCGCTTCTTATAGCGCGGGTGGTGGTATGTCCGCATAACTTCAACCACCACAGTTTTATCCATTTTGTCAGAAATAACTTTTCCTTCTAGAGTTTTCTTTGGCATACTAAAATCGGAATTTAATTACAAATCAAATAACTTCCGGCGCTTTGGATGCAACATCTACAAAGCCGGATTTTCGAACTTCACGAGCAACCGGACCAAGAACCCGTGTTCCCAAGAGGAGGCCCCGCTTGTCCAAGATAACACAAGCATTGTCATCAAAACGAATATAAGAACCGTCCTTACGCCTTTTCTCCTTCTTAGTACGAACCACAACTGCTCTCACTACCTCGTGGTCCGAAACCTCGCTTTCGCCCGAAGTCACACCTTGAACAGAACCCGACACCACATCCCCAACCTCTGCCCAGTTTTTGGAACCAATAATAGTAATAACCTTTAGCTCCTTTGCTCCGGAATTGTCAGCTACTTTTAGAATAGATCCTGGCTGCAACATAATAGTTAATCAGCTGCTTACTCAATCTGAGCTAAAACCTCTTTTTCTCGTAACACTGTTTTTATCTTTGCTATTTCCCTTCTCTTTTTACTTAAAACGGTAGTATCCACCAACCCATCAGTTCGGTGCTCCATCTGTAAATTCATTAACTCTTTTTGCAAATCCTTTAATTTCTTTTCCAAACTTTCTTTACTTTCTTGTCGTAATTCTTGCGCCTTCGTCATTTTATTTTAAAAAATTTAAACTACAAAATCCTCTTGAGTAACTATTTCTGTCTTAGTTGGAAGCTTGTTAGCAGCACGCCGCAAAGCTTCTCGAGCAGCACCCTCATCTAATCCTCCCAACTCAAACAGAATTCTTCCAGCCTTAACTGGCGCCACATAATGGTCAACAGGACCCTTACCCCGACCCATTCTCATTCCCGCAGGTCTAGCTGTAACAGGCTTATCTGGAAAAATCCTTATCCACATTTTCCCACTTCTCTTGGTAGAATGAACTATAGCCCTCCGTGCTGCTTCTATTTGGCGCATAGTTATCCAACCATTACCCAAGGCTTTTAAACCATAATCACCAAAAGCCAGTGTTGTCCCTCGTTGAGCAACACCTTTAAGAGTTCCTCTAAATTCTCTTCTATATTTCTTCTTTTTTGGATACAACATAGTTAATAATTCCAATCCGCCGGCCGGCGGAACAAATTACAAATTTCAAATAAACAACAAATCAAAAACTCCAAACTAAGAATCTAACAAGACGTTGGCTGGCTCCCGCCTTGAAGGGTTTTGATCAAAAGTCGCTACAATTATTCACTGACACCATTCGACTTTTGATCACAAAGCAAGCGCTTAACCAAATCAGACTTAAACTTCGACAGGCGCGAGCGGCCCTGAGAGGCGGGGTGCCCGCCAAAGTCTTTTCATATTATATTTCCTCTTCTCCCAAATAAACCCAAACTTTAACCCCGATTTTCCCATACTTAGTTCTTGCTTCATCAAAAGCATAATCAATACTTGCACGAATTGTTTGCAAAGGAACTGAACCTTCAGTAACCTCTGCTTTCCGCGCATACTGGCTACCATATAACCGCCCTCGTACTTGAATCTTTATTCCCTTTGCCCCTTTATAAATTGCTTTGCTAGCTTGCGAGTTCATAACTCCAATGGGGGAGCGGCGTCGTTCAATTTGCCGAGCTATATTTTCAGCAATTAACCTAGCAGAAAGTGCGGGAGTCTTGACCTCCTCAACCGAGATCTCTGGTTTTTTACTACAAATATCTTCTAAACCGTCGCGCAAAAGTTCAATTCTAGAACCACCACGCCCAATTACCATACCTGGTCGAGCAACCTTAATAGTTACTTTAATATCATCCAGAGATCGTTCAATTCGTATCTCGCTAACACCAGCCCTACCAACATTCTCCCGAATAAACTCTCTAATCTTCCTATCTTCCAAAACTTTTTCCGCATAGGCTTCTGGATCTTCCTCGAACCACTGTGATTTCCAATCTGAAGTTGTCCCTAATCTAAATCCAATCGGATGTGTTTTTTGACCCATATTTAACCTCGTAGAATTAACGCGAATCTACATATCCGCGGAAATTCAAAACAAATAAATTATCAATAAATGCGCAACTACCAATAAAGTGTTAACTGTATAAACAAGGATTTACACAGACAAAAAAACCTGCGATTATCCTTCTTCCGTCCCTACACCAATGGTAAGATGTGTACGTCTTTTTAAAATTCTATCAGCACGCCCCCTAGCTCTAGGCCGGATCCGCTTCAAAGTAGGAGCCTTATCTGCTCGGGCTTCCACTATTTTTAGCTCATCTTCTCTTAAACCCTCATTGTGCTTAGCATCTGCTACAGCTGAATTCAAAGCCTTCTTAGCAAGACCGGCTGCCTTCTTTGTAGAAAAAGTAAGTATCTTCCTTGCTTCTGCAATATCTTTTCCCCGAATTAAATCCAAAACCAAGTTCATCTTCTGCGGAGATATTGGTAAACTTTTGCTTCGAGCATAAACAACCATAATAATTTAAATCATAAATTCTAAATCCTAAGCTCCAAATATTTTGGATTTCGAGATTCGAATTTCGAAATTCTCCCTTAAACACGGCCTTCGGAAAGGGTTGATTTGACACCCTTCTTCCCGTGCTTACGGAAAGTACGAGTTGGCACAAACTCACCTAATTTGTGGCCCACCATAGCCTCAGTAATAAAAACAGGCACATGCTCCCGCCCATTATGAACAGCTATAGTTACACCCACCATTTCTGGGCTTATATTACTACCTCGCGCCCATGTTTTTATCGGCTCCTGAGAGCTAGTCTTTTTTGCTTTTTTAACTTTTTCCAATAGTCTCGGGTCCACATAAGGACCTTTTTTTGTTGATCTAGACATAATTTTTTAAATTCTAAATACTAAATTTTAAATTCCAAACTCCAAACTTCAAATAACAAACTTCTGGAACTTGGTATTTGATGTTTGGTGCTTTTAAAAATGCTTATTTCTTCTCCCGCCTATCTTTTACTATGTACTTATCCGTATGTTTTCGTTTTCGGGTTTTCTTACCACGAGTTTTCTTTCCCCAAGGAGTCTTAGGAGAAGGCATCCCTTCCCCAGTCCTTCCTTCTCCACCACCATGAGGGTGAGCATCCGGAGCCATAGCCGAACCCCTTACCGTTGGTCTAATACCTAAGTGGCGCTTACGACCAGCCTTACCCCAATTCTTATTTTCCCAATCAGGATTGGACACACCACCTACGGTAGCATAACAAGAAGACAAAACCTTTCGGACCTCACCAGAAGGCATTTTCAAGTGCACATATTTACCAGGTTTGGCAATAACCCGAGCACTGGTACCAGCAGATCTAACCATTTGCCCCCCACCGCCAGGATGGAGCTCCACATTGTGTACCTCTTCTCCTAAAGGAACATTAGCTAGAGGCATAGCATTACCCCTTTTAACCTCCACATCTTCCCCTGCCACAATTTTTTCTCCGACTTCTAAGCCATGAGGTGCAATTATATAATTTTTTTCACCATCCGCGTATTTTATTAGTGCAATATGCGCACTCCGATTAGGATCATATTCCAAAGAAACTACCTCACCGGGAATACTTCTTTTCTTCCTTTTAAAATCAATATTCCTAAATTTCCTTTTTACCCGACTCCCTTTGTGGCGAACAGAAATTTTACCACCTGAACGACCAGCCTTCTCTTTAACACCAGAAGAAAGCTTCTTTTCCGGTCCTTTTTTAGATAATTTACTTTTATCTATATCCACACGGTGCCGTCGCCCCGGGGATGTCGGTTTATACTTTTTCATAATATCAACTAGACAGCTTTGACAGTTAATCGATAAAAGAAATGTGATCGCATTGTTTCCGGAACCCACACGAATTCACACTAATCTAAAACGAATTTACGCGAATTAGAACGGAATCTTTCAAGTTGTAACCCCCCAAACTCGAAGATGCGGCGGGGATCAAGAGCATAGAAAAATTTGCCCACAATAACCTATCAATTAACAATAAACTAAAAGCAAATTTTTCTCTAAGCCCCAAACCACGCAGGGTTCGGGGTAAACGCGCTCAATCCTAAGCACGGCCTGCCCTGTACTCTATGTAGTACAAGGGCTCTTGAAAGCGTGTAGCACCGGCGCATCCACAATACTACCTACTATTCAATCCCAAAACCTTCGATTTCGTCACCTTCTGCCAATTTGACAACTGCTTTTTTCCACGGACCTTTTCGCGTGTATCTCCACGTTCCCCAAACCCTTTTATTCTTAGCAGCTCTTTTCAAAGTTCGAACATCCTCTACCTCAACATTAAACATTTCCTCAACAGCTTCTTTAATAGCTCCCTTGGAAGCTTTTAATGCAACCTCAAAAGTATAGTCATTATTTTCACGCGCCAACCGCAAAGTCTTCTCAGTTACAATAGGTTTTTTCAAAATCTCTCGGTACTTTTTCATAATTAACCCTTAGCAAAAAATATATCCTCCAGCAAAGACAAGCTGTTCTTAGTAAAAATTATCTTATCTGCTTCCAATACCAGGTACGCGTTTAAACTCTGAACAGGAACACACTGCACATTGGGAATATTCCGCGCCGAAAGATAAACATTTTCTTCTTCACCACTACCAGGTAAAACTATCAAGATTTTACCGACAATTTCCAGCTTTTCCCCCAAAACATTCTCAATAATCCTATTTATTTCCTTTGTGCTTATTTTTGATAGTGTTAACTTGTTCAAAACAACAACGCCATCTTCCTGCACTTTATCAGACAATGCCATAAATAAAGCTTTTCTTCGCATTTTCTTTGGAAGCTTCAACCCCCAATCCCGCGGTTGCGGACCAAACACAGTACCACCACCAACCCAAAGCGGTGAACGAATTGACCCATGGCGCGCTCGCCCAGTACCTTTTTGCGGCCACGGTTTGCGACCACCACCAGAAACATCCTTCCGATTCTTTGTTTTAACAGTACCTTGCCTTTGGTTATGTTGATAGGTCCGAACGTACCGAGCTAGAAGCTCTTCTTTTGGCTCTACCTCAAAAATCTCTGGTGCAAGTGTTGCTAGAGTCTTTAATTCTTCTCCTTTTGTATTAAAAATACTTACTTTCATAACAAATCAACAAACAAAAAGTGCTACCTTTCTTTTTTTGTAATAGTAACCTCATTACCCCGAGGTCCAGGAATCGAGCCTTTTATCTTTAAAATATTATTTTCCTCGTCAATTTCTAATATCTCCAATCCCTTCACAGTTATATTATTTCCTCCCATCCTCCCTGGCATTTTTTTCCCGGGCCATACTCGACCTGGGTCAGTAGTACCACCAATAGAACCTGGAGCACGCTCTCGATCTGACTGGCCGTGTGTTCGCGGACCACCTTTAAACCCCCACCGCTTTATAACACCAGCAAACCCCTTACCTTTAGTCTTTCCCGAAACGACAACTAAGTCACCCACTTCAAAATCTTCAAGATCATCAACCTTGACAAGAGTAACTGGCTGGGGAGCACCTCCCTTAGTAAAAATTCTACTCATGTTTAGTTTCTTTGCTTTTACTTCCATTTTTCCCTTATTTTGGCATTAAAAAAGACGCCGATTTGGCGCCCACGCAAGAGACGAAATTTATACCAAATCTTCTTATGAATCAAAAATGTCTATTCCCATGAATACAATATTCTTGAGGTTTATTTTTGAAATTAACCTAAACAATCCCATCTTCCAAAAAAAAAATAAATAGAAAAACCTAGCCTTCAATCTCAATTCCCACACCCGCAGGAAGGTTGAGATGAGAAAGCTCATCTAAAGTTTTTGGAGTCGGCTCCAAAATATCAACTAGTCTCTTGTGCGTGCGCCGCTCAAACTGTTCCATCGAGCGCTTATCAACATGAGGACTAGCACAAACTGTCCAACGCTCAATCTCAGTTGGCAGGGGTACTGGCCCCGAAACTCTTGCTCCCGTCCTTATTGCCACATCCACAATCTTCTCTGCTGATTGATCAATTACTCGATGATCATAAGCTTTTAAGCGTACTCTAATTTTATTACCTTTAACCATTGCAATGCACCTTGGGCAGGCCACACCCTATTCTTAGCACTTCGTTCCTAACCTCGTAATTATTATTTAATTACTTTCGAAACAACACCTGCTCCTACAGTTTTTCCACCCTCACGAATAGCAAAACGCAAGTTCTCTTCCATAGCAATCGGAGTAATTAGTTTTACCTTCATTTTTACATTGTCGCCAGGCATTACCATTTCCACATCCTCAGGCAGTTCCACCTCACCAGTCACATCCGTAGTCCGAATGTAAAACTGTGGACGGTATCCTGAAAAGAAGGGAGTATGACGCCCGCCCTCTTCCTTAGTAAGAATATAAACCTCTGCTTCAAACTCAGTGTGAGGAGTAACAGTTCCCGGCTCGGCCAGAACCTGCCCACGCTCAATATCGTCCTTATTAATACCTCGAAGAAGAATACCAACGTTGTCGCCGGCTTGAGCACTATCCATCTGCTTCCTAAACATCTCAATACCAGTAACAACACTTTCCTCTGTTTCTTTAATACCTATAATCTCAACTTCGTCCTTCAAATCAACAGTTCCGCGTTCAATCCTTCCAGTTGCAACAGTACCACGGCCTTCAATGGAAAATACGTCCTCCACAGGCATTAGAAATGGCTTATCAAGTTCTCGCTCAGGCTCGGGAATATAATCATCCAAAGCTTGAACAAGTTTATAAACCTGCTCCTTGGCCTTTTCATCGCCCTGCAAGGCTTGTTCAGCAGAACCGCGAATAACAGGAATTTTGTCCCCAGGAAATTCATACTGGTTAAGAAGATCCCTTACTTCTTCTTCTACGTAATCTAGAAGTTCTTCATCCTCAACTAAATCAGTCTTATTCAAGAAAACAACCATTGCCGGTACATTCACCTGACGCGCAAGAAGGATATGCTCCCTAGTCTGAGGCATTGGACCATCGTCCGCAGCCACTACTAGAATAGCCCCATCCATCTGAGCAGCACCAGTAATCATATTCTTCACATAGTCTGCGTGACCAGGACAATCAATGTGGGCATAGTGCCTATTCTCAGTTTCATACTCCACATGAGAAATAGCAATTGTGATACCCCTTTCTTGTTCCTCAGGAGCTTTATCAATATCCTCAAAGGGCACCTCATCCGATAAACCCTTCTCGCTAAGAACTTTAGTCATCGCAGCAAGAAGAGTAGTTTTGCCATGGTCAACGTGACCAATAGCACCCACATTAACATGGGGTTTAGTTCTCTCAAACTTTTCTTTAGCCATACGGCCTCCTTTCACTGCTGCGAGCTAGTGCATCCGCGCGTCTTGGATGTACCAGACCACTGCAGTTAACAATCTAAACAAATAAAAACAAGCAAAAGTTAGTTTCTTGTTGCTAGCCTAACCAACAACAAAACACCAACTTACAACTATCAGATATGTTAGCTAATTAATTCTTCAGCTACATTTTGAGGAACTTCCTCATAATGGCTAGGCTCCATTGTAAAGGTTGCGCGCCCCTTTGTCAAGGAACGAATCCGCGTCGCATATCCAAACATTTCAGCTAAGGGAACCTCAGCTGAAATACGACGAGAGTTACCTTGAACCCATGTTTTCCTGATCTTCGCTCGTTTAGAAGAAAGATCGCTTACCACTGAACCTAAATACTCATCAGGAGTTACAACTTCTACCTGCATTATAGGTTCTAAAAGAACAGGCCTTGCTTGCTTAGCAGCTTTCTGGAAGGCTTGAGAAGCTGCAATCTTATAAGCTGCCTCAGAAGAATCAACTTCGTGATAACTCCCATCAAAAACAGTAACTTTAATGTCAACCATAGGGTACCCTGCCAAAATACCTTTATCTCGCGCTTCAACTGCACCTTTTTCTACAGCAGGAATAAATTCGCGCGGAATTGTACCGCCCTTAATTTCATTCTCAAACTCAAAACCCTCTCCTTGTGCCAAAGGTTCCAAACGAAGAAAACAATGCCCATACTGCCCGCGACCTCCAGATTGGCGAATATACTCACCCTCAGCTTCTGCAGTGTTACGAATAGTCTCTCGATACGCAACCCTCGGTTTACCAATCTTAGCTTCAACCCCAAACTCACGCTTCATCCGTTCAACCAAAATCTCTAAATGCAACTCACCCATACCATAAATTAAAGTTTCTCCCGTCTCTTTGTTTGCTCTAATTTCAAAAGTAGGGTCTTCCTCAGAAAGACGCCTAAGTGCTTTACCCAACTTTTCCTGATCTGCACGGGTCTTTGGTTCAATAGCTACTGAGATAACTGGCTCCGGAAACGATATTTTCTCTAACTCAATAGGGCTTTCCTTATCGCAAAGAGTATCACCCGTAAAGGTATTCTTAAGACCTACAGTTGCGCCAATCTTCCCCGCCGATGTTTTATCAATTTCCTCGCGGGTATTTGCGTGCATTAATAAAATCCTTCCCATCCGTTCTTTCTCATCCTTAGAAGCATTCAAAACCTCGTCACCAGCATCCAACGTTCCAGAATAAACACGAAAATAGCAAAGCCGACCAACATAGGGATCAGTTTGGATCTTAAACGCCAATGCAGCAAAAGGCCCATTCGGATCTGCCTCCCGAACTTCTTCTTCATTTGTTTCTGGATTAACACCAGTAATAGGTGGAACATCTAAAGGGGAGGGGAGATAATCAACAATAGAATCAAGCAGAGGTTGAATACCGCGATTACGAAGCGCGCTTCCGCACATTACAGGAACAAAATCACCATTTAACGTACCTATTCGAAGACCATTCCTAATCTCATCAGGAGTAAGATCTTGATTTTCCAAATAATGTTCAAAAAGCTGTTCACTTTGCTCCGCCGCCATTTCCAAAAGATCATTTCTCTTTTCCTTAGCTCTTTCCTCTAAACCCGAAGGGATTTCACCGTATCTAACCTTCTCTCCTAGACCACCTTCCCAATAAAGAGCACGCATCTCAATTAAATCTACCACACCTTCAAAATCACTTTCAGATCCAATTGGGAGCTGAATTATAGCAGTTCGAGCACCAAGTCGATCCTTAATAGTTTCTACTGAATTGTAAAAGTCTGCCCCAGTTTTATCCATTTTATTAATAAAACAAACTCGCGGCACTTCATACTTATCAGCTTGGCGCCAAACTGTTTCTGACTGCGGTTCAACACCAGCCACACCGTCAAAAACAACCACAGCGCCATCAAGAACACGCAAAGAACGCTCTACTTCAGCTGTAAAATCTACGTGGCCAGGAGTATCAATGATATTTATCCGGTGGGTATGTTCCTCCGCTCCCTCAAAACGAAGAGGAGTCCAAAAGGTAGTAGTAGCAGCAGATTGGATTGTAATACCGCGCTCGCGTTCCTGCTCCATCCAATCCATTTGCGTAGTACCCTCATCAATGTCACCAATCTTATAAGTTTTGCCGCTGTAATAAAGAATACGTTCAGTAGCAGTGGTTTTACCAGCATCAATGTGGGCAATAATCCCAATATTTCTAATTTTCTCTAACGGGTATTCTTCTTGTTCAGACATAATAATAATAAAAAATAATAACCTACAGTTTTTCTGGAACCATACCCAACAGGCAAAAGTACCTCGTGCTTGCAATATAAGCAAAAAAATAAAAACCTTGCAAAGGTTTTCTTGATAAGAGACACCTCCCAGATATTTATAGAGGAGACCTGACCCCTTGTATACAGGAATTATACTGTAGAAAAGGCTTTAGCGCAAGATTGCCCACCGCAGCAGAGTTCCTTATCAAAAGAAAACTACCATCGAAAATGGGCAAAAGCACGGTTTGCGTCCGCAGTACGGTGTACTTGCTCTCGCTTCTTTACTGCCGTTCCTTCACCGCGAAGAGCATCCTGGAGCTCATAAGTAAGACTCACCACCATCGGCTCGCCGCTCCTTTTCTTTGCTGCATCAACTATCCAACGAATTGCCAAGGTCACAGCCCGATCCCGCTTTAGAGGAATGGGAACTTGATAGGTTGCACCTCCCACCCGCCGAGAACGAACTTCCTCATCAGGAACAACATTACTTACAGCTTGCTCCAAAAGGTTGAGCGCCTCGTTCCTATCCTCAGAAAGGCGTTCTAGTGCCCCATAAACTATTTCCTCTGCTACATTTTTCTTACCACTTTCCATAACCTGATTAATTAGCCGAGTCACAAGCTCAGAATTATAGAGCAAATCTTCTTCTTTTTCTCGCTTTTTTGCTTTTTTTCCACGCATGACTTTAAGCCAAAAAGGTAATCGATAAAATAATCATAACTTAACTACTAGATAAACTCACTAAACACTCGTAAAATGCAACTCAGAAGTTGCCGTTAAACTGCGATCAGAATCGCGATAAACAATAGATGAACAATTGCATATCTACCGTATATCTATTGTATATCCTTTAACTCCTTAACACTTAACAAGATAGCTGGCTAACTGGCTAGCAAGATAACAATCTAGTTAAATCATACTTCCGCAGACTCTTCTCCCCCCGTCACAGTTGCGCCACCAATCTCCCCGCTTTCCTTTGTTCCATACTTAGAGCGCGATGTTACTCGCCCTTCCACCCCCGCTACATCATAATGCCCCCGAACAATTGTATATTTAATACCAGGAAGGTCCTGAACACGCCCACCCCGAACCAAAACCACAGCGTGCTCTGTAATGTTATGCCCCTCACCCGGAATGTAAGCAGTGACCTCTTTTCCATTTGAAAGGCGTACTCGAGCAACTTTCCTAAGCGCAGAGTTAGGTTTCTTAGGAGCCCTTGTTCGAACGTCTAAAACTACACCCCTCTTAAAAGGTGCCTCTAACTCCTTCCTTTCTCTGTTAAGAGAAGAATAAATATCCCCCAACGCTGGAGTGCTCTTTTCCTTTTTTGGTTTTTTGCGTCCTTTTCGGACAAGTTGTTGAATAGTTGGCATTGCTTGACAAATTTAAGCCAATAAAAAACATCTAAACCTATCATTTGGTAGTTACTACCTATATTATAACAAAAAGCATAAAAAGACGCACCCTAGCAAGGGTACGTAAGAAAAAGTACCTCTCCAAAATCCTTTATACTACTTTATTCTTTTTCTTCCTTATAAATTTCTGGCTCAATTGGAATTTTTTTCCCAACAATTACATTTTCCTTAAGTCCTCGTAAAACATCAGTAGCCCCCTTTACTGCTGAATCAGTAAGCACTCTTCGCGTTGCCTGGAAAGATGCTGCTGAAAGCCACGACTCAGTATTCAACGAGACTTTAGTAATACCAAGAATCAATTGCTGCGCCTCTGCCTTCTTACCATCTGCCTCGCGAGCTTTTTTGTTTTCTTGAGCAAGGCGCTCCCGCGATACAACCTCCCCAGGTAATAAGTTCGTATCCCCAGCCTCAACAATCTTAACCTGAGAAACCATTTGTCGAAGTACAACCTCAACATGTTTTGAATCCAAATCCACACCCTGGGAAGCGTATACCTTCTTGATTTCGGAAAGCATATATTTCTGAGCATCCCGAAGTCCAAGCGTTTCCAAAACTTCTTCAGGATCAAGATAACCCAAGGATAGGGCATAACCAGCAGGAACAACATCACCATCTTCAACCCTAACCTCTCGGGTAGGTGGTACTCGATACTCCTCAGCCTCACCCTCCTCAGAAGTAACAGTAACAACAGTAGTCCCCTCTTCCAACTCCTCAATACTCACCTTACCACCAAATTCCGTCATTGCTGCCAACACTTTAGGGGTGCGTGCTTCAAATAGTTGAGTTACACGGGGGAGCCCACGAGTAATATCCTCTTTAGCAATACCACCAAAGTGGAAAGTTCGTAGTGTCAGCTGAGTGCCAGGCTCTCCAATTGATTGAGCAGCAATAACACCCACGGGTGAGCCCAACTCCACTAATTGGCGCCAGCCCAAATCCCAACCATAGCACTTTTGACAGATACCATACGGTGTTTCACACGTCATAGGGGACCGCAGTAACACACTATCGGGTCCTTGTTCTGCAATTTCTTCCGCCTTTCTCTTATCTATCAAGTCATTACGCCGAGCCAGAATATTACCATCAGAATCTTTTACTGTGTCTGCAGCTACGCGCCCTTCTAACCTTGAAGCAAAGCTACCAAACTCTTCACCATCATCACGTGAAATTTCCAAACCTGCTCGGGTACCACAGTCCTCTTCCCGAACAAGAACTTCCTGACAAACATCCACGAGGCGCCGTGTGAGGTACCCAGCATCAGCCGTCTTCAGCGCTGTGTCAGCCAAACCTTTACGTGCACCACGAGCCCCTGCAAAATATTCAAACTCGGAAAGTCCTTCAAAATAGTTAGATTTGGTTGGCAACTCTACAATCTTACCAGTAGGATCAACAACCAAACCCTTCATTCCTGAAATTTGCTTAACCTGGTCGGGAGAACCGCGCGCACCAGATTCAATCAAGATCCGCATTGGGTTTTCCTTCCGCATCGAATTCCAGGTCAGCTCTTCTAATTCGTTTGTCAAATCCAGCCATATTTCCTGCGAAAGCCTCCGCATCTCACCCTCAGTCAAAAGCCCGCGCCGGAAGTTGTGTTCAATTTCTGCTACTTTTTCCTCAGCCTCCTCAATCTTCTCTTGCTTATCAATTGGTACATCTGTATCAAAGATACCCATAGATATACCTGACTCAGTAGCATACTTAAATCCAAGAGACTTCAAATCATCCACCAACTGAACGGTTCTTTCCTCACCTTCCTCTTCCAAACAACGATTCAAAACATCTTTGACTACATCTTTATCCATTACCTTGTTTACGTATCCCAAGCTGTTAGGAATTTTCTCATTTACTAAAGCACGACCCAAAGTAGTTTCCCTAACTACTCCATCAATTTCAATCCTAGTTAACTGTCTTAACTTAAGGTAGCCCTCTCCCCAAGCAACTTTTGCCTCTTCTAAGTAGTAAAACTTATCCTCAGCTAACTCTCCCTGTCCTCTTGTTAACCAATACAGACCCAAGACCATATCCTTGGAAGGTGATACTACTGGGCTGCCCGAAGCTGGCTTAAGCAGGTTTTTGGTCGAAAGCATAATTTCTTCTGCTTCTCTTTTTGCTTCTTTAGAAAGAGGAACATGAACAGCCATTTGATCGCCGTCAAAGTCTGCATTATAACCGGCACAGACACAAGGGTGAATACTCAACGCTTTACCATCTAGAAGTTTTGGATAAAAGGCAAGAATTCCCAAGCGATGCAAGGTGGGTGCCCGATTCAGAAGAACAGGCCAACCCTCAACTACCCGCTCCAAAATATCCCACACTTCAGGTGGCTCCTGTTTAATAAATTCCTTAGCCATCTTTACATTAGGCGCTAGCCCCTCTGCCAATACTTCCCTAATTACCATAGGCTTAAAAAGCTCTAAAGCCATTTCTTTTGGAACACCACACTCGGAAATTTTGAGCTCGGGACCAACTACAATAACTGAGCGCCCTGAATAATCTACGCGCTTACCAAGTAAATTCCTTCTAAACCGACCCTGTTTACCTTTTATAAGATCTGAAAGAGAACGGAGCTTTTTCTGCCCACGGTAGCGGCGCCGACGCGAGCGGCTGCTATCAATTAGAGCATCCACTGCTTCCTGAAGCATTCTCCGCTCATTTTTTAAAATAAGTTCGGGCGCGCCTAATTCTAGCAATTCTTTCAACCGATTATTTCGATTTATTACAGCCCGGTAAAGGTCGTTTAGATCAGAAGTTGCAAATCGTCCCCCCTCCAATTGGACCATTGGTCGCAGTTCGGGAGGAATCACAGGCAAAACATCCAAAATCATCCACGCTGGTTCTACATCAGAACGATTAAATTGCTCAACAGCTTTAAGGCGCCTAGTGTATTTCTTTCTTTTACTCTTAGAACTAGTTTCTCTTAATTTTTCTCGCAGCTCCGTGGCAATTTCTTCTGTATTCAACTCTTCTAATACCCGTTTAACTCCCGGAGCTCCAATCCCAACCTGCGAAAACTTATCTAAATATTTTTGCAAACTTCGATACTCAGCCTCACCAATAACAGAAAGAGGTTCAATTTCTTCTAAATGGGCTGAAAGAACATCATACTTCTTTTCTAAATTGTTTTTCTTGGTAACCAAATCATCGCGAAGTTGTGCAATTTCTTTCCGTCCCGAAAAGAGAATTTCCTCCCTTTCCTCCTCGCTATCAGCTTCTTCTGCTCTTTCCTCAATCTGGTTTTCAATCTTTTCAATCTCTGCCTCAGTTTCCTCGCGAAGTTGCTCCTTTTCTTTCTCCAAATCTTTTTCCAAAACAGAAACTACTTTTTCTCGCTCATCTTCGTCCACACTCAAAATTAAATACTTTGAGTAATAAATAACAGCTTTAAGGTCACGAGAACGCATGCCCAACAGCCGAGCCATTTTAGAAGGCACAGTACCAAAGAACCACACGTGACCACAAGGGGAAGCAAGTTCAATATGTCCCATTCGCTCCCGGCGTACCCTTCTCCGGGTAACCTCAACCCCACATTTGTCACAAATAACACCTTTGAAGCGAATTTTTTTGTATTTACCGCAATAGCATTCAAAATCTTTTGTTGGACCAAAAATCTTCTCACAAAACAAACCATCCTTCTCCGCCCTAAAAGTACGGTAATTAATAGTCTCTGGCTCTGTAACCTCCCCGTGAGACCAAGAACGAACCTCTTGGGGACTAGCCAAAGTTATTTTTAATGCATCAAATTTTTCGAACTGTGATAAGTCGTTAGACATAATAATCTGCTAACAGCTTTCCGCAGTCAGCTATCAGCAGGACGATTAATAAACAGAGTCGAGCGCGGCGGGGGTACCGTTTCCAAGAGCATAGAAAAATTTGCCCACAATAACCTATCAATTAACAATAAACTAAAAGCAAATTTTTCTCTAAGCCCCAAACCACGCAGGGTTCGGGGTAAACGCGCTCAATCCTAAGCACGGCCTGCCCTGTACTCTATGTAGTACAAGGGCTCTTGAAAGCGTGTAGCACCGACGCGTTCCGCAACCGGAAACTTTCTACGGGCGAGGTGCCTGCTAAAGTTCTGCCATCAAGGTTATTCTTTGTTTACTCCTTCAATATCCAAACCCAAACCATTTAGCTCGCGAACCAAAAGCTTAAACGATTCCGGCAATGTTGGTTCTGGAACTTCTTGCCCCTGAATTAATGCCTTATACGCACGGCCGCGTCCAACTATATCATCAGATTTAATAGTCAACATTTCGTGTAACATATCCGCAGCACTATACGCCTCCAAAGCCCATACTTCCATCTCACCAAACCGTTGACCACCAAATTGAGCCTTACCCCCCAGTGGCTGCTGAGTAATAAGTGCATAAGGCCCGGTAGATCGGGCGTGTATCTTATCCTCAACCAAATGCTCTAATTTCAAAATATAGGAGTTACCAACCACTACCTTCTGCTCAAACGCCTCCCCTGTAAAACCATCGTAAAGGACCTGTTTACCATCTTTGGAAAGACCAGCAGCTTCAAGCTCCGCACGAAGTTGCTCAGGATCAAACTTAGAAAAAGGAGGTACAGCATATCTCTTACCTAATTTGGCTCCAGCTGCACCAAGATGAGTTTCAAGTAATTGACCAGTATTCATTCGAGAAATAACCGAGCAAGAACTCATAATAATATCAACAGGAGTACCATCCTCCAAATAAGGCATGTCTTCCTCAGGCCAAATTGCCGCAACTACACCTTTATTACCGTGTTTCCCAACTAATTTATCGCCCACAGCTAATTTCCTTCTTTGAGCAACTCTAACTTGAATTTTCCGCAACACCCCCGGCTCCAAATCAGAATTTTCATCAGTTAATACCTTTATTCCAACCACTGTACCATAATCCCCGTGAGGCATTCGTAACGAATTGTCCCGGACATCCCGCGCTCTTTCACCAAAAATAGATCGGAGCAACCTCTCTTCTGCCGAAAGTTCACTTTCTCCTTTAGGCGCAATCTTTCCTACCAAAATATCTCCCGATTTAACTTCTGAACCAACAGCAACAATGCCGTCCTCCCCCAAGTTTCGAAGTGCCTCCTCTGAAACATTTGGGATATCCCGAGTTACCTGTTCTGGTCCCAACTTGGTCTCTAAAACTGAAGTTTCGTATTCTGAAATATGAATAGAGGTAAGAACATCTTCTTCCACCAACCGTCTTGAAACAACAAAAGCATCTTCGTAGTTTAGCCCTTTAAAAGAAACATACGCAATTTTCAAATTAGTACCCAAAGCCAAATCCCCATAGTCAGTTGAGGACCCATCTGCAAGAAGGTCACCTTTTTTAACTTTATCACCAACAGAAACCCGGGGCACCTGATTTAGACAGGTGTCGTTATTTGATTTTTTAAATTTGGTAAGTTCGTACTCTTCAATGCCGTCTTTGGTCTGCACCTTAATTTGCTTGGAGTCTACATAAATCACCTTTCCCTTACTTTGAGCTATAACCATAGCACCTGAATTTAACGCTAGGTCTTTCTCTAATCCAGTACCAACAATGGGAGACTCAGGCTTAATCAGAGGAACAGCCTGACGTGACATATTGGAAGCCATTAAGGCCCGGTTGGGATCGTCGTGCGACAAAAAAGGCACACTAGAAGCAGCAGCTCCAACTAACTGGGTAGGTGTTACATCAATATACTCTACTGGTTCTCTGGAACCAGAGAAAAATCTGCCTTCTTTTCGCAACGGAACGCGCTCAGACACAATATAGCCATTCTCATCTAAATCCACAGATGCACTAGTAATAAAGTGTTCTTCTTCCTCCCAAGAAGGTAGGTATTCAATTTCTTCCGTAACCTTCATTCCTTTTTCATCTTCAATTACTTTCCGGTAAGGTGCCTCCAGAAAACCAAGTTCGTTTATTCTTGCATACAAAGCCATGTGAGTAGTAAAACCAATATTGGCACCTTCCGGAGTTTCAATGGGGCAAATTCTCCCATAATGCGAGGGGTGCACATCCCGGACAGAAATAGAAGCACTCCGCTGAGTAAGACCACCGGGACCTTTTACTGTAAGGCGTCTAAGGTGAGAAAGAAAGGCTAAAGGATTATTTTGATCGTGGAACTGAGCCAATTGGCTTGAAGCATAAAAACTAAGAATCCGAGCACTTACCGGGCGAGCTGAAATAAGCTTTTTTGGAGAAGGAAACTCACCTCGAGGCTGTATACTCATCCTTCCCTGAATATTTCTAGACATTTGCAAGAATCCAGTCCGAAGTTGGGCTTGGGCTAGCTCTCCAATTCTCTTCACTCGTCTATTACTAAGGTGATCAGTATCAATATAATCACCCTCACCATTGTTTAACCGAATCATTCTCCTAACAATCTGAATAAGATCCTCTTTTGTCAAAAGCCGATAGCGGTCATTATCCAACGGATAATCAAGTCCCAAACGCTGGTTAAGCAAAAACCGTCCTGGAGCTCCCAAATCAAACCGTTGCGGATCCCTAAACATCTGCGTAAACAAATCTTCAGCATTTTTCAAAATCACCCGCTCACCAGGGCGAACTTTTCTAAACAACTCCAAAATTGCTTCTTCATAATTGGGGGTTTCGTCAGCCTCCAATGTTGTGGGAATAAACTTGCGGTTTGGATCCGTATCTACGTCATCAAAAATCTCTAGCATTTCCTTATCATTGCCCACACCAAAAGCGCGAAGTAGCGTAGTTACCGGAAATTTCCGACTTCTATTAATAGAAACAACAAGCTCATCTCTTTTATAAGTTGAAAATTCTAACCAAGCACCGTTTTTGGGTATCACCTTAACTGTAGTTAGATTATTACCTGTGGAAGGGTCGATCTCTCCTGAAAAATGTACGCCCTCCGAACGTGTAAGCTGTCCCACAACCACGCGCTGTACACCATTAATAATAAAAGTCCCTCGTTCCGTCATTTCAGGAAAATCTCCCATAAAAATGTCTTTTTTCTTTTCTTTCCCACTTTCTTCTTCAACCAACCTTGCAGTTAAGTACCAAGGAGAGGAGTAAACAAGACCCCGTTTCATTGCTTCCTGCGCAGTAACTTCCGGTTCTTCAAACCTTGGGTCTTCAAAATAAAGCTTCCACCCACGCCCAGTTTGGTCCTCAATAGGATTAATTTCTTCCAATATTTCTGCAATTCCTTCTCCCTTAAACCAGGAAAAAGAATCCTGTTGGTGCGAAGTTAAATCTGGAAGGGGCAAGATACTTCTTTTTTGGTCAAAATAATGCCGCATAAAGTAGAGGAGTTTCTGTCTAAAATAATTCCAAAATTATTTCTAAGGTAAACAATAAAAAAGCAAGCGCAAATCAGGTTTGCGCCCGTCTGGCCACCTATTAAACATCAATATTTACCTTAGCTCAGCAAGGAATAACCTTTAGCCGCTCAAGTACTTTAACACCTTCTGCTGGTGCTCGTCAAGGGTTTTAGAGTAGTGCGTATTTCCCTCTTTATCAGAAAGATAAAACCAATACGGAGATTTTTCGTAATTAACCACTGCCTTTATAGAATCAATGCCCGGATTGCAAATTGGAGCGGGAGGAAGACCTTTATGTTTTCGAGTATTATAGGGATCATCTAATGCCAAATCAGTCTTAGTTAGTTGATTTGGCCACCAATTCTCACACTCCAAACTACCCTCACCACACCTAACATTCGCCACCGCGTATTGAACAGTCGCATCTGCTTCCAAGGGCCAATTATTTTGCAACCTCTTAATCAAAATACCCGCAACTTTGGAACGGTCTTCAGCAGAAGGTACTTCTCTTTCCACTACAGAAGCCAAAACAATCACTTCTGGAAAGGACAAACCTGTCTCTTTGGCATCTTCTCTAAGATCCTCTCCAACTTTCTCCGCAAAAGTTTTACGCATTAGATCTACCAGCTCTTTTGTACTAGTATCTCTTGGAATACGGTACGTATCTGGAAATAAATAACCTTCTTCGCCTTGGGTCAAAGCCAAAAACTCATCACCAGAAATATTCTCCAATCCTCGAGCACGTGGGTCCTTTTGTAAGTACTCTGCCATTTGCTCCCGACGCCACCCTTCCAAAAAAGTGAGGTTAATATCAAATGTACCATGCTGCAATAGCTCAACCACCTCTTTCAAGTTTAAGTCAGCAGGAATTTGATACTCGCCAGCCTGTAATTTTGCGCTCCCGTGATTAAGCTTGACATAAATTATAAAAAGAACTTCGGAATTAATAACACCCTGATCACTTAAAAGTGTTGCAATCTCAGAAATTCCCATCCCGGGTTCAATAATTATAGTCTTAGGAGTATCTATTTGCGCTTCCCGATTTAAGGCAAATTTATAATAAGCACGAGCCCCAAAAAACAAAATGGGAAGTAAAAAGAGGAAGAAGATTGTAACTTTTAAAAACTTAGACATTCTTTTTTTTTCTACCAGCACATCCTATCATACCCAATTGAAAACCAAAAGATTAAATACGCAAGGTAGACAATCAACATCCCAACCCAATACTACTCAGTAACCTGACTTTATTATACCAAAGCCAAATTTCTTCTATAGGAAAACCGCTACCACCACTTAAAAATTGGGGCGTTTCTTGTTAAAATTTAAAAGCAATGGCTAAAAACTATTATGACATTTTAGGCGTGTCAAAAAATGCAAATCAAGAGGAAATAAAGAAAGCTTACCGGGAAAAGGCTAAGAAGTATCACCCAGATGCAAAATCTAGTGAGAAGGACGAAGAACGCTTCAAAAAGATAAACGAAGCTTACCAAGTTTTGTCAGATCCTAAAAAGAAACAAGCCTATGACCAGTTTGGCGATGCGGCTTTTTCGGAAACCGGAGGTTTTGGACAAGGATTTGGCGGCGGCGGGCCCTTTGGGTTTGGTCAAACCTCAGGGGGCAGACGGCAAGGGCCGTTTACTTACACCTATACCAGCGGCGGAGAGGATATTGATTTTGAAGATCTTTTCGGGGACGCATTTTCAACTTTTTTTGGCGGTGGGTCTCCCTTTAGCGGGTTCCGTCGTAAAAGAAAGGGAAAAGACCTACGTGCGGAAATCACTATAGATTTTCCCAAGGCTGTAAAAGGAACTCAGGAGAAAATTAATTACAACGGGCGGGAGATAAAAATCCGAATTCCCGAAGGAGCACGGGATGGGTTGGAACTAAAATTTGCCGGGGCGGGCGGACAAGCACGGGATAGAGAAGGTCACAAACTCCCGCAAGGCGACCTTTATGTGCGTGTAAGAGTACAAACACCACCCGGAATCACATTACGAGGGTCGGACATCTATATTGAAAAGGAAACTTCAGCAATTGACGCTATGCTGGGAACCGAAGTCCCGGTCAAGGTCGTTGACCCCCAAAAGCCTAACGCCGTGGAAATATCCAAACTAAAAATTCCTGCCGGCACCCAACCTGGAGATGTTTTTCGCCTTAGAGGAAAAGGTATGCCTTATCTTCACGGACGGGGTAGGGGGGACGCTTATGTAAAAATAAATATTAGAATTCCAAAAAGCTTATCGAAAAAAGAACGAGATTTGTTAAAAAAACTGAGGAAATCCTAAGCAGCTTGCCAGAGAATTACTACAGAAGAAACATTACTAGTTAGTTAATAGGTGTTGGTATAACAAAATTGTGCGGAAAGGAGGAAAATAGAAATTGGTAACACGAGACTCGTAACTAGTAACAACCCATTTTAACTCTTAACCTGTAACAAGTTACCAGTTACTAATTCTTAATCAAATTACCTCAATAACATCTCCTACTTTAATGTTTTTGAACTGGGGCTTGAGGTAAAGGCCAACTTCCTGACCTTTCACTGCTTTTTCAACTTCCTCCCTTTTACTCTCTATAGATTTAATTCGCGCTTTATGAACTTCATCAGCATCTCTAGTAATCTTTACTCGGTCTCCCACCTCCATCGAACCAGCTAAGAGTCTGGAACCAGCTATCTTGTCATCAGAAAGGGGGAGAGTAAAAACCTTAATAACCTGACCCATACCCGGAAGCTGACCTTCATATTCCCTTTTCTTTTCCTCAAGCAGGTCGTTAACTCTTTCAATCAACTTATAAATAATATTGAACTTTGCCACTGGAACACCCAACTCCTCCGCAAGATTCTCCGCACCTAAGGAAAAACTGGTGTTAAAAGCAAGAACATATGCATCAGAATCCGCAGCCAAGCGAATATCATTTTCCGTAATACTTCCCACTCCACAGTGTACAATCTGCGTTTTAAAATCTCCCATGCTAATATTTTCTACCGAAGCTTCTACCGCTTGTGCTGTTCCCACCGCATCTGCTTTAAGCACCAAATTTAGGGTCTTTTCATCCTTCTTATTTAAATCAATCAGCATCTTTCTCCTCCCCTTCTCGTGCTGCACCTTCTCTTCCGAAACTGGACTTCCTACTGTAGGTACATCTTTAAAACCCAACACCTCCACGGGATCAGCAGGCATCGCTTTTTCCACACCTTCTTTACCTAGAAACATTGCTTTAACCTTAGCTTCTGTTTCACCAGCATAAACTACCATACTTTTCTTCAACATCCCTTCTCGCACCAGCACAGTTGCTACTGGTCCACAACGAGGGTCTAAATGCGATTCAACAATTACACCATCAAAGGGAGCTTCAATATCAGCCACTAACCCAGTAGTTTCTGCCCAAAGCAAGATCATTTCCAAAAGCTCCTCCACACCCTTTCCACTTATAGCAGAAGTTTCAATAATTGTTGTAGTACCGCCCCAATCTTCAGGATTCAATCCAAGTTCAGTGAGTTCTTGTTTTACTTCCTCTGGTCGAGCGTGATCTAAATCTATTTTGTTCAATGCGACCATTATTTCTACACCTGCTTCCCGCGCAAATTGAACAGCCTCCTTAGTCTGAGGTTGGACACCGTCATCTGCTGCTACCACAAGAATGACAAGATCAGCAATTTGTCCACCGCGAGACCGCATTTTCGAAAAAGCAGCATGCCCAGGAGTATCAATAAAAGTAATTTTCTTCTCTTCTCCCTCAAATTCTGTAGTTACTTGGTATGCATTAGTGTGTTGAGAAATACCACCAAACTCTTTGAGAGTTAGATCTTGATCTTTAATTCTTGACAAAAGAGAGGTTTTGCCATGGTCTACATGGCCAAGAAGAGTAACCACAGGGGGACGCGGAACCAAATTTTTGGCGGGGCTTTCTTCTGACATTTGATTTTGCTAACGTATTTACAATTCACAACAATTTCTTAAAATTGACCTAATTAATCCTGCCTAATTTAACTTTTTTACCTGTGTCCAAAAAGGTTTATTCCTTACCTGGTTTAATTTTCCTGCTTTTCCACATCTTTTTCCTTTTCCTCCTCGTCCTCCGGTTCCCTTTCCTCCTCAACACCTTCTTCCTCTATTTCCTCTTCAAGCACATTTTCACTATCCTCATCTTCACTTTCTTTATCCTCTTCCCCCGCTTCCTCTAAATCTGCTGTTTCTAAAGCTTTCACAATTTTCTCAATAGATTTAGCCCCAATTCCCTCCATTTCACTTAACTCCTCCTCGGACAGAGAAGCTAATTCTTCGACTGTAGAAAACCCTGCTTCCTCCAAACAATTTTCCACTCGAGTAGGAAGGTCCAACACCTCTAAACTTGTAGCACCTTCAACACCACTACCCAACGGCTGGCCCTCAGGACCACGAATATCAATACGCCAACCTGTTAATTTAGCGGCTAACCTCACATTTTGACCACCTTTACCAATTGCCAAAGATAGCTGGTCCTCTGGAACAGAAACGGTTGCTGTTTCTGTTTCTTCATCCAAAACTACACTTGTTACATCTGCCGGAGAAAGGGCATTAGCAATAAACCGGGCTGGATCTGCACTATACTCAATAATATCAATCTTCTCATGACCTAATTCCCTAATCACAGATTGAACACGTACGCCTTTTTGACCTACCAAAGAACCTACAGGATCCACATTTTTACTTGCAGAAGAAGCTGCAATCTTGGTCCTTTGCCCTGCTTCTCTCGCCACTGCCTCTATCACTACCGTACCGGAATCTATTTCTGGAACTTCCAATACAAAAAGCTGTTTCACAAACTCAGGTCTAGATCTAGAAACTATTACTTCAGGACCTCGCGGACCTTCGCGCACCTCAGCTACCAAAACCTTGAGCTGCTGGTTCAAAGAATAATTCTCGCCCGGAACCTGCTCTCCCGGAGGCATAATTCCCTGAGTACGCTCCAGATCCAAAACAACTACACCTTTATCCTTCCTAAAAATATAACCATTCACAATAGCACCTATTTTTTTCTCATATTCCCCTGCTAAAGCCTCCTTCTCTGCCTCGCGAACTCTCTGAAAAATAATTTGCTTTGCTGTCTGAGCTGCAATGCGTCCAAACCCCGAAGGTGTCACATCATCACCCTCCTTCAAAATACGTGCCTCACCTGTTTCCGGATCCAATTTAACTTCAAAGGATTCGGACTCACTTTCCACCTCGGGATGATCTTTAAGATAAGCTGTAAGAAGGGCTTCTTCTACCGCTTCTAATACTTTTTCTGGCTCTAAACCTCGTTCAGCACAAACTTGGTTCAATGCTGCTGAAAATTCCGTTTGGATCATAATAAAATTGCCTTTCTAGGAAAAGATGATAACACAGGCAGATGTTTACAGCAATGGTCTCGGTAAAACCCGAACTCTGTTAATACAAAAATTAAGACGGACTTCAATTTCTAAATTTCAAATTCAAAATTTTAAGTACTAAAGTATAGAAGCCGGAAGCTAAAAACAGGAAACAGATAAAAGGGCTTTGGGAAGGTGTTTCAACAAAAACTGTTGAGAAACTTAGGGGTTTGCTAACCTCTCTAACTAACCAACCTTATCAATCTCTTCTTTCCCTAAAATAAATTTGTAGAAAATAAAAACTACTAATGCAATAATTAGAAAATCAATAACTGAACCCAAAAAGCTGCCGATAGATAACTGAACCGGACCAATCTTTAGCACCGCTTCCCGCCAGCCACCACCAGGGATCAAAACCTCAACAATAGGCATAATTATATCTTCAGCTAAAGAAGTAGAAAGGTCCCGCACAGCCCCACCAACAACAACAGCTATACCCAACCCAATAATCTTATACTCCTTTAGAAAGGAGAAGAACTCGCTAAGGAATTTATTGTTTTTCTTAAATTCTTTGATACTTTCCATTTCCGGGTTGAATAGAAATACAAACACGCCGCAATCTGCGTGGGCCGTCTAACTCCACAAGAAAAATATTTTGCCAAGTACCGCGTACAAGCTCACCTTCGGAAATTGGTAAAACACGAGACTGTCCAATAAACCCTGCCAATAAATGCGCTGAGGCGTTGTCATCAATACAATCATGTTTCCAGCCTTCTTTCTCTGCTAAGTTCTTAAAGAACTTAACAAAGTCCTGCTTCAATCCGCTTTCATTTTCTTCCAAAATTATTGCTGCTGTGGCGTGGGCACAAAAACAAGACACAGACCTTCTTCTACACCAGCATTAACAACGACCTCCTCTACCTCCGAAGTTATGTCTATTAGCTGGTACTTTCGATTTGTCTCAAACTCTAGTTCCTTCACAAATTTATTTTAACACAGTTGTCTTCGCATTATACTAATTTTCCATACTAAAAGCCAAACTACTAAAAAACAGGTTATTTGCTATGATAAAAATGATGAAACCAAAATATCTGTCACTTTCCAAAAAGGATTGGAAGCATAAAATTGAAAGGGGACAAGAATTATTAGCTCCATGCCAAATTTGTCCTTGGGAATGTGGAGTTAGCCGGACCGATAAAAACGCACCTACCGGGATCTGTGGTATGAGGGAAGCTCCAGTAATATCTTCTGCTCACCCCCACTTTGGTGAGGAAAAATGTCTTGTGGGTCACAACGGTTCCGGAACCATTTTCTTCACTTCTTGTAACCTCTCCTGTGTGTACTGCCAAAACTTTAGGATTTCTCAACAAAGAATGGGGCAAGTTATCACTATTCAAGAATTAGCACAAACAATGCTCAAGTTACAAAAACAAGGCTGTCACAATATCAACCTCGTCTCCCCCTCCATCTGGGTGCCCCAAATTTTGAAAGCGCTTTCACTTGCGAAAAAAGATGGCTTAAATCTCCCTCTCGTCTACAACACAGGAGGCTACGACCGTCCTGAAACACTAAAACTGTTGGAAGGGGTTATCGCTATTTACATGCCAGATATCAAATATTCGGAAAATAAAATGGGGGAAAAATATTCGGGAGTACCAGATTATTGGGACACAGCACGCAAAGCTATAAAGGAAATGCACCATCAAGCGGGAGACCTAAAAATAAATGATGAAGGAATTGCTAAAAAAGGTCTTTTGGTCCGGCACTTAATCTTACCCAACAATATTGCAGGAACAAAGCAAGTGATGAACTTCCTCGCCAAAAAAATTTCGAAAAATACTTACGTAAATATTATGGACCAGTATCGCCCCACACACAATGCATCCAATTACCCCAAACTTTCTCGCACAATTACTAAGGAAGAGTTTAAAAACGCGGTACAAAAGGCACGAGAGGTAGGCCTTTGGCGCTTTGATCACTTAACATAAGGAGTCCTGCGCTGTAGAAACAGCGGGATTATCTTTGATGAAAAAACGAAGCGGTTTTTCCGACCACTCTTCGGCGTAATCTACACCAACTCTTTTTGCGGAAGAAATTTCGAAATTTCCGTGGTCTAAATCCTCCGCCGCAAGAGACGCCCCTGGGGCTTCTCTGGCCGCAGCCCCATGGGCTGGGGAACCCGCCTTGCCGGCAAGCAGGTACGGCGAAGATCGCGGCTCATGGGAAATCCACAACCCCTCCCCCTTGGTCAAATCCCAACCGTTGAAGCTTTTATCAATATTAAGCCACTTTGTCAGTTTACCCGGACCGGAAGCAATGCGTTTACCAAATTCACCACCAAGGGGTTCAAGTGCTCGAACCAAAACAGCTTCTCCCGGAGCCTCAGTCACAATATTAAACATATAATGAATTCCGTAAACCAAATAAACATAAGCATGCCCCGCCGGTCCAAACATTACCTCCGTTCTTTCTGTCTTCCCTCTGAAGGAATGGCAAGCCTTATCCTCCGGTCCTAAATAAGCCTCCGTCTCTACGATTATTCCTTTCTTGTTTATTTCATTCTCAACTTCGGTGGCACGTGACCCACTCTCCGTGGGCTTTACGTGGCGAACCAAAACCTTTCCCAAAAGGTTTTTAGCAATACTCGTAGTCTTTCCCTTATAAAAACTTCGTGCGACAACAGACATTTTTACCTAATAAGATTTAGAACATCATCTTTGGAACCGGGTTTACCCTCTGAACCCAAAAGCCATAAAGCCCTGTCAAAAACCAACCAACTTTCACCGGCGTTTTTACACGCGGAGCCCCAAAGTTCTTTTACCCTATTCACATTTGCCCCTGTCATCTCAGCATTATTCACAAAACCTAATAAATAAGCAATGCGTACATCATGTATATCCACTGGAGGCAGCAACTCCTCAACGTCATCATATTCATAACCAAAGGTATTAACCATAGCCCGAACAAAAAAATTACCAATCTTGGGCCCAAACCCGCGAAACTCCTTAACCCTTCCCAGCACCTTAACTGCCTGGCCGTAGCTTTCAAAAATTATTCGGGGATCCCCAGAATATTCTTCAAGAAGTTTCAAAGAGTTTACTTTATAGCGCCGGGCTGCTTCGTTGCTATAACGAGGAGACAACTTATCAAGTAATTCCCTCAATTCTTCGTTATCCAAACTGGAAATATAATAAGGGCTGAACGCACGTGAATTCTCTTCAACCAAACTCCTCGCATTAGCATACAACCTCTGCGACCTTGTTGCGTAATCCAACTGAATTACATAAAAAAGGAAAAGTGCTTTGGACAAAGCACTAGCATTGGAAGGTAAGTGATCCTCTGCATTAACCTTATCCATAAAAACACCCTCTCCTTGTTCATAGCTAAAAACTACTTTTTGAACAAATTCTTCCGGAGTCATGCTGAAATACTACCACAAGATCCTAGTGTCCTATTACAAAAATAGAAATCCTTTAATAAAACGTCCATGATAAAACATCCATATCTTCTCCAGACTTCTAATTCGTAGCTCCCCAGCTAGTGTATCAATAAACTAAATTAATGGTATACCACCCCGCAGCTCTTCTACAAGCGTCGAGCTACCTCATCGCAAAACTTATTATTTGCCCGCATACGATTGCTATAACGAGAAAGAGTTGTCGAACTCATTTTTAGCTTCTTTCCGATTTCACCATAAGATTGTTTTTTCGCAAGGCACTTGAGCGCTTGCCATCTTTTGGCAAAAATAATTACTTCAGCAGATGTTAAATAATGTGCAAGAAAGTTTTTGGCTGCTTCAGCATCTTCAAAGGACGCAAAAAGATCCCAAAGCTCCTTAATAAATTTTTCTTTTTGCTCTCCTTTTAAACCATATCGAGATATTTTCGTCACAAAAGTCACACCCCCTTCGGTATATCAATACACTAAATTAATGAAACAACACCCTTCTCATCTATCCTCCCAATTCCTTCCAAGTATGTTTTCTCTCTCCTCATCAGTAACGGGAAAATAAGCACCGGGTATATTTTGGTAATATTCGCGCACACAATCACCCAACAAATTCTCTGGTACGCTGTTCTTGGTCATCAGTAAAATTACGTTTACCATATATTCGGGAATATAATCCTCACGCTCTTTATCAAACCACAAGAGCCTAAACCCAAACAATTTTTCCACTAACTCATTTGCCAAAACTCCTGTTGATTCCAGCGAAAACACTCTCTTTTCTGGCTTTCTACATTTCTTTTCACCTTCTTTAAAGGCACAAGTTTTGTTGCCGCAGCCGTGGCAAGGACCCGCTGACAAGAAAAAACCTCCCAACTGTTCCCTTAAAAAATAACCCACATTTGCAATTTTTCTTTCCATTAGCGCCTTAACGAAATTCCAGCGGATATAAAAACTTGCGCGGGCCACTTTTGGCGGGTAGTAACGAGTATAAAGGCGAGAATAAATTGCTTGTGCATAAGGAAATTTCTTTTTAATTTGTTGAAAATCCGGAGAATACGGCGGACAGCCACCACCTTTGCCGAAAAGAGCACAGCCTGTTTTACATGCCTCTACTGTTACTTTTTTATCATAGGGAACATTGCCAGAACTAATTTCTCCATAACCCACTTCCAAAGGATAAATATTTCCCGTGGAAGTTTTGTAAAAAACCCAAAAAGGATTTCCCTCTTCCGTAAAAAAAAGACAGAGCTTGTTGCGAAGTTTTTAAATTCATAAGTAAATAACTAACAGGATGCCAATCCACCAGCTCGCCTTGCACCGGTGTCGACACAAGTCGCGAAGCGGGCTAGCGAACTAAACTAATAATACATCAAAATTGAAAGGGGGCAGTTATTTGAGATTACCAATCGGCATAACGTAAAGAGGTTCGTGTTCTGCAGGAATTTGGAGAAGTTCAACAATCCGTTCACCATCAAATGCACCAACCACTACAGTACCCAAACCTAAAGTCTCAACTTGTAAATAAACATTCTGAGCAGCATGCCCTGCTTCCATATGTACATACTGCCTTCCCCGCTCACCATATTTATTAGTCACGCGCGAATATTTCGCTGTTATGACTAACGAGATAGGAGCATCGGCAATAAAAGATTGGCCCAAAGCAGCCGCTGCCAAATCGCGAGCTAAGTCTTTTTGCCCAATCTTTTCTACTGAATGCTCAAGAGGTAAGTAATGATAAACTCCGGCTTGGTAACCAGAAACCCCACCACTCTTAGCCACCATGTAAACTTCCAAAGGGTACAAAGCTCCAGCCGAAGGAGCTGCTCGGTGTCCCGAACTTTCACCAGTTATGCCTTGCACTGCCCAAAGAATTTGGGAAATTTGTCCCGCACTCAATGGTTGGGAAGTAAACTCTCGCCGCGAACGCCTTTTTGCAATAGCTTCCTCTACTGAAATTTCGCTTGAGGTTCGCGGATCAGGAAGCTTTATCTTTTCAGAATTCTTTTGTTTCATTTCAGAACTTAATGAAACACTATCTACTATATCGTCAGCACTATCGTCTTTAACAATACCCCTATTTCTCAAAGCAACAAACACAGAACCCCCCAAAAAAGCTAAGGCAATTAAAAATACCAGCCACAGAGACACCTTCACAAATTTATTTTAACATAAGCCCTCGGATAAAATTCAGCCACAGTTCTGGTGTTTTCTTAGAATAGCCGCCAGCAAAAAGTACAGCCAGATTCCGAAACTCATTAAACCGTTTTCCAATCTTAAAGTAATCATCCTCTTCCAAACCCAACTGAGTTAAAGGATCTTCCTTATAAGTATCCACTCCCAAAATAAGAAACGTCAAATCCGGCTGATATTCTCCCCGTAACGGTAAAACACTGTCCAACTCTTCTAGATACCTAGACCCCGTTGCTCCGGGAGAAAGTGGGACATTAAGATTGAAGCCCTTACCCTCTCCTTGTCCACGTTGGTGAGCAAACCCAGTTCCAGGATATAAAGTGTGTGGATCTTGATGCAGTGAAATATTAAAAACCGCAGGATCGCTATAAAAAATTTCTTGGGTACCATTTCCTGCATGTGCATCCAAATCAAAAACCATTGCTTTTTCAATAACACTTTCTTGTTGCAACTTTCGAATTGCAATTGCGTGATCAGCAAAGATACAAAAACCCCCACCGCGAGCTGTCTTTGCATGGTGCCAACCTCCAAGAGGATTAATAACTTTCTCACCAGAAAGAGCTAAACGAGCAGCAAGAATCGAACCCCCCACAGAATAGTAAGCAGCTTCCAAAACACCTGAATAAAGTGGGGTATCAGGAGAAAGGCTCCCTCCTTCTTGATACAATTTCTTAACCCCATCCAAATAACCTTGTACATGAACAAGAAGAACATCGCTATCACTAGCTTTTTCCGGTTCCGCTAGATCATACCTAAGCCCAGCTTCATCAATCAGATCAAGAAAAACTCGTCCCCGTTCCGGCCAAAAAGGATGATTAGGACCAAACTTATATTTTAAATATTCCTCGGACCAAACAATCTTTAGCATCTTACTCTTTCTCAACTAAACTGTACCCTTGCCAAAACTCATAAAACAGGCTGCAAACCCTTTCCCCAAAGCAGCTCCTTCACTGGAGCATCCAACTAAATAAGTAGATTTATATGTAACTCCTTAATCCTAGCAAATCTAACTCCTGTGACAAAAGTGCATAAACCCGTTTTATCTAGTAAGATAAGGAGCACGCGCACCCAAACACGCCCTAAAAATACGACTTGGAGGAAATGTGATTGACCTAAAAAAGCTACCAGGTACACGAGCACGCCTAATAAAACTTTGCGAAGAGTGTATAAAACTCTCAAAAACAAAAGAAAGGAGAAAGAAAAGCCTGCAAATCCAGTGTCGTTTATATTACTCAGGCAAAATTCGAGAAGAAGACTTTAAGTTCCTAGCCCATTGGGCAGCTCTTCAACGACCACTAGAAAGTCTTAGAAGGGGGCCCCGCTAATCATCAACAACACTAAATTGAAAGTGGGGCCCCTTTCTACCTAAATTCCATGGGAAAGGCGCCTTTGCAGAGGGTTGGGAAACCCAAGGCTACGCATTTCTTTTTGAACACTTTGGATATCATATGTAACTCGCTTAAAAATCAACTTGTCAGAATCCAAATCTAGCAAAGCATAACTAGCTCTGGGATCTCCGTCTCGAGGTTGACCGACACTACCTGGGTTTACAATATACTGTGAGTCTGAGTCCAATTTAATGTCGGCTGTTCTCAATTTCTTAATATTGTTATCTGAATTTTCATAAACTGTAGGAACATGGGTGTGCCCTACTAACGTAATAAAAGTACTTAAATAGCCCACATTAGCTTTAACTGAATATTCACCCCTGATGTACTCAGTTAGAGGTTTTCGGGGACTGCCGTGAACAAGTGTAAGCTGATTATCAATTACACGTGTTAAAGGCAGTTTCTTTAAAAACAACCAAGTCTTTCTGGAAAGCAACTTCTGAGTTATCTCAAGTGCGTCACGAGTAGCAGTATTGAACCATGAAAGGTCTATGTTCCCCAAAACAGCAGCATCGTGATTACCTTTCACAGCACGAATCTTGTGTTGCTGAATAGTTTCCACACACTTATTTGGTCTAGGTCCGTAACCAACAAAATCACCCAATACCAATACCTCATCAAAACTTGTTGCATTTTCAAAAACAGCCTTCAAAGCAGTATTATTGCCATGAATATCCGCAATCAAAAGATACTTCATAATATCTCGCCCGGACTTTTTAAATATTAATAAACTAATTTATTGTTAGGATGAAGTACGAGAATCTAAATAGCTCTGCAAAATGTAAGCAGCTGAAGTTGCATCTAAGTCTTTCCGCTTTTTTTTGCCCTGACCACTTCTAATTTTTCCCCACAAAGCTTGCTTAGAGGTAAGGGCCTCATTCCAAAAAACAACCTCCATCTCCCCATCCCTCCTCAGCATTTTTCCAAATTCTTTTATTTCCCTTGCTTGTTCAGTTTCGTTGCCTTCAGAATCTAACGGCACACCTACCACTACTTTATCAACACTTAGCTCCTCACAAAGATTAATCACCGCATCAACTGCTTCCGACTTATTCCTAACCACAAGAACCTTCAAAGGTGAAGCCACCTTACCACTGGAATAAGCTACTCCCATACGTCTTTTCCCCCAATCAATTCCTAGTAACACTGCTTATTTATTCTAACATGTGGCTTGAGTCTAAGATATACAACTACTTAAAAAATACTGTGGGGTTGACATTTATCATCATTAACTTTAAAATTAGGTTAGGTTTATCCTCATGTTGACCCTGCTCAATGTAAACATGCCTACCACACATTTATTTAAATCTGCTCTTACTCTTAATAAAGGAGGTGAAGAACATCTTGGAAACTAAAGTTGGAGAAATTACACACTACTACACCAATATTGGAGTGGGTGTCTTGGAATTGTCCGATACACTAAAAATAGGAGACAAGATTCACATTCAAGGCGCAACTACAGATTTCACTCAAGAAGTGGGTTCTATGCAAGCAAACAAGGAGCCAGTTAAAGAGGCTTCAGCTGGGGATGCGGTGGGATTAAAAGTAGAAAACAGGGTTAGAGAGGGCGATCTAGTCTATAAAGTAGAAAACGAATGAATTCTATAACACCAGAAAAAGAAAGGCTACAAAGAATACTAATCACCCAATTAGGGGAAGCTTTTGCCTCTATCCAGGACCCAGAAAAAAGCCGAATTCTTCTAAACCTTCTTCTTTCCCCCACCGAAAAAGAACGAATAGGCAAAAGGCTAGCTATTCTAAAAGAACTACGTCGTGATACTTCCTACAGCAAAATTAAAGAATCACTTAAAGTCTCCGACAACACTATTGCTCAAATGAGCAATGCTCTAAAACAATCCTCAGCAAAGTCACTAAGATTAATTGACAAGCTAATCAAAACAGACTTACTAAGGGAAGGAAAGGGTTTTGAATTCTCGCGAGGAAAAAAATAAAATCTAGGAATTATCCCCAAAAATAACATGTATTCTATCTTTATTAAGGGGAAATCTCCCCAATATTCCAGGAATAATTGGGGGCTTGAGTTGCAATTCATAAGAATTAATATCTGGCAGGGTTGAAAAATAAGCATCTAAATCAGAAAAAGATCTCCCAACTAAATCTTCCCTAATTTTTTCTTCATCTACTTTTGGAGCCAACTTAGTCTCAACCTCTGTCTGAAGTACAAGCCCTTGTGCTTCCGGAGGCCTTTCAACAGTAAGGATACTTACCTCCAAATCATCATCTCTTAGCTCAAATCCTTCCGGAACTAAACCTGCAAGCCTACCCTGCCACACATCGTTTAAATCTCCTCCAGAATAAGCAAGAGTACTACACCTAACTTTCAAAGATAGGCTCAAGTTATCTGCCTCTTCGCCTATAGCGGGAGTATAGCTTTGCTCCAGGGGAGTTGCCACTACTGCTTTCCCTGTTAACTTCTGATCTTCTAAAAGCTTGCCAGAAAGACTTTCCGAACACTTAGACTTAATCTGCTCTAACCCCTCAGCAAGTAGCTGCTCTTGGTCTTGGACTGTAGCCACAGAAACTGTTCTACTTTCCCCTCCAGAAAAATCTTCAGCAGCCCGCGCATAAACATCATCCCAAAAATCATCATCCAAACTTTCAAAATAAAGGTTAGTACCCTTCGCAATGTTGTAACTGCTCCCAATCTTCTCCGCTGTAACCTTAACCTCTGTAGTTCCGGGACTAATAAGCCTATCGGCGCCTTCCGCACTAGCTGAAGCTTCCTCAACTTCAATAGATTCATTTAACAAAAACCGAAGCCCTTCCTCTTCTGTAATCAATTCGTCATCCTCAGAAAAACTCTTAGAATTACTGGTATCATAATTGTAAGCTGTTATTGTCCCTTCTGCTTTAGTTCCAACTTCCTTTTCTCCTGTAGTCTCAACTTCGTACACCCCTGATTCCTGAACATCTACAGAAATTGCAGGAATAACCATACCCTCTATCTCTGGTGCAGAAACCTGAGGATCAAGACTAACAGCAGCTGTCTTTACTAGAGGAGAAGTATTAAAGTTAACAGTAACTATTGCTTCAGAAAGGTAAAAAAGCGTCACAAACACAACCGCAACCACAAATAAAACCAAACCACCAAAAATAGCTAAAACCTTCCATCGCGCAACTTGAAAAAATATAAGGACTTGGTCCAAAATAGAAGGACTCGCTGCTTTCACACCTCTTGCCGATGGTAGTTCCCCTCGAAATGCAGCTAACAAGCTCTTTCCCTGCTCATTTTGGGCTACGAATTTCAACTCTTTGCCATAAGCCTTCGCCTGTCTGGAAAGAGTCTTTAGCGCAAGAACATTCCAATAACTAGTATCTTTAGGCAATAGAAGCTTCACTTCAGAAGCAGAAGCCTCCTTTACTTGTTCTAGAACAGACACGATATTTGGCTTTTCAGAAAGAGTTATATTAGCCATAAGCTAAACCAAACAACCTAACAAAACACTAAAGAACCTTACAACCAAACCAACTCAAAACAACAGGTACAACCCAATCAGACTTACTTACTTGACCTGTTTCATCCTCAAAAAAATCAAAATCCTCTGGCCTAAGAATACTTACGCGCGGATCGCTGTGAAACGGCAAATTCTGTTTCCAAGACAGAGATCTCAAATGCTCTAACACTACCTTAAATTCCGCACCACCACCATAAATATTAACTTGAGGTGGAAACGCTTTCACCTCCTTAATATTCATTAATGCATCTATTAATCCCTGTGACCACACCTCTAAAACATCAGCAACCGCACTCTGAATCCTAGCGTTATCATCACCATCTTCACTATAATTGCGTTTCAATCCTTCAGCTTCAGAAAAAGAAATTTCCAAACTATGCGCGATAGCCTCTGTAAAATCCCGGCCACCAATAGGAAGTGTGCGATTAGAAACTATAGAACTATCAAAAACAACACCCACATCTGTTTTATCCGCTCCCATATCTATCAAAACAGATGAAACTCCTGTACTGGGAGAATTTTCCAATAAAGCATGTAAAAGTGCATACATACTAGCTGTGACCAATTGTGGTTTGAGTTTCAAATTACGAAGAATAGATTCCAAAGTATAGAGTCGGTCCTGAGGAGCAAAAGAATTAAAATAGGAAAGCTCCACCTTCTCTCCCTTAAATCCCTCAGGCTCAGTAGCAGGAAACCCATCAACCTCCACTCCGGTTATTGCTGAATCTACTATTTCTAAATCAAGGTCTTGGTAACCTTTTCTTGCTGCCAACTCCTTATGCGCCTCAAGAAATGCAGCTTGTTGCGCTTTCCTTTCTATTCGGGCAATCTCTTTTTTTGAAATGGGCTTATCCGGATTTGCCCTAGTTAAACGCATTCTAGTAGTAAGGAAAGAAATCATCTCTCCTGAAAGCCCTAAAATTCTGTTCTTAATTTTCAGTCCCTCCAGAGGAAGAGTAGCCTCGTCTACCGCATCTCCAATATGATTAGTCACCGCCTTAATATCCGCCGGTACACCCATACTCATCTCGGAAGAGTTCTGGGAAACACTACCCGCTCCTAAAGCTTTTATCCTTTTCCGTTCCTCACTTTCTCCCTCCAAAACAACACAGGAAAAAGAAAGGGCTTTACAAGAACCAGAACCAACATCTAGAGAAAGATAACAGGGAGTGGAGGACTTACTTTTAAATAAATTTATGGCAGGAAACATAACTTCAATAGCGCTTTAAACTAATAATTTGCAATAGTTGATTAACAAGTTCAAGCTAATCCTTTTTCAGTATAGCACGGATTCTCCGTTTACCGCGACCCACAGATTCTTCCTTTATTATCTCAAATTTACCAAGTTTCCCGGTAGAATCAACATGAGGACCAGCGCAAACTTCTTTTGAAAATCCGCCAATAGAATAAACTTTCACCTCATCTCCATATTTATCTGTAAAAAACGCTAAAGCACCCCGCTCCCTTGCCTCCTCTAATGACATGGTCTCTTTCCGCACGGGCAAATCTTCCTCTATTTTTTCATTAACTAGAGCTTCGACTTCTCCAATCTCCTCCTCCGTCATTGCTTTTGGATGGGAAAAATCGAACCGCAATCTTTGGGGAGTAATGTTCGACCCTTCCTGCTTTACATGAGCACCCAATACCTGGCGCAGAGCTTCGTGCAAAAGATGGGTAGCTGTATGCAGTTTTATAACTTCTTCAGATTCACTTACCAAACCCCCACTAAATTTCTTATCTGCACCAGAACGGGATTTCTCTTGGTGCTTTTTGTAGGCCTCTTCAAACCCCTTTCTATCAACCGCTAAACCCCTTTCCTCTGCCAGCTCTTTGGTTAACTCCAACGGAAACCCATATGTTTGGTAAAGGTCGAAGGCTTCTTCCCCGGTAATTCGCTCGCCCAGCGCAGGAGAAGCCCCTGGGGCTTCTTTGGCCGCAGCCCCAGGGGCTGGGGAACCTGCCTTGCCGGCAGGCAGGTGCGGCAGCGTTTCATCACCAACTTTTTGTTCAACCAACTTTTCAAAATGCTTCAAACCTCTCCGCAAAACCTTACCAAATCTTTTTTCCTCATCGGAAATCTCAGTAAGTATTGTTTCCTCCTCACTTTCCAACCCAGGAAAAAGATCCTTATAATTCTCAATTACAACCTCTGCAACTTGCCCCAAAAAGCTATCTTGGATGTTTAAAGCATGTCCATGACGAACAGCACGGCGAATTAGTCGCCTAACCACGTAACCTCGATCTGTATTTGAAGGTACTACACCATCACTGATAGCAAAAACAGCTGCCCGTACATGATCAGCAATAATGCGCATTGAACTAACTAACGATTGTTCATTGTTAACTTCTAATTGCTGGTATTCTTTACCAGACAAGTCTTCAATCTTGGAAATAATAGGGTGGAAAAGGTCGGTTTTATAATCATCATCTGCGTAGCCGCTAGTAACTGCAACAACCCTAGCTACACCCATCCCCGTATCTACATTTTTCTGCTCTAAAGGAACATATTCGTAATCGGCATTCCGCGAACCGCTCTCCGCCTTCCGCTCTTTATCTTGCGGTTCACGGTTCACGGTTTGCGGTTTGCGGTCCGCCAACCGGCGGATTCTTTTAAATTCCATAAACACATCATTCCAAATTTCAATATATTTCCCACATTGACAAGAGGGATCGCAATTAGGACCACAATGGTCTTTGCCTATATCATAAAATATTTCTGTATCAGGTCCGCAAGGTCCTGTATCACCTACAGGTCCCCACCAGTTTTCTTCTTTTCCAAAGAAGAATATCCTCTCACCCACCTCAGCCTTAATCCCTACTTTCTTAAATTCTAACTTCCAATACTTAATTGACTCCTTATCCCGGGAAGCAGTCTCATCACCAGCAAAAACAGAAACATACAACCTTTCCGGAGCTAACCCTAACCACTCAGAAGAAGTAAGAAATTCAAAACTAAAAGAGATTGCCTCTTTTTTAAAATAATCACCCAAAGACCAGTTTCCAAGCATTAAGAAGAAGGTATGATGAAACCCGTCACCTACTTGCTCAATATCATTTGTTCGAATACATTTTTGTAAGCTAACTAAGCGCTTACCAGCAGGGTGTTCTTCTCCCAACAAGAAGGGAATTAGAGGGTGCATACCAGCAGAGATAAAAAGTGCAGAAGGATCATTTTCTGGTACTAAGGAAGCCCCAGCAATCTCAACATGACCACGCGCCTCAAAAAAGGAAATATACTTTTCAATCAATTCTCTAGCTGTCACTGTGTTCTTAAGAATAACGGAAAAAAGCGGTGGTTGCAAGCTTTGAGGACAAAACTAACCAAACATCTATCTTTCTATCTGAGCCTAGAAAAAAACAGAATTAGAGGAAGCTCTACACACCTTTAAAAAATCTTTTCTTGGTTTTAGCTATTTCTCCTTCCAAATCTTTCAATTTCTTTTTTGCTTCTTCTTTCGCCGGACCTGACGCAGTCTCCAAGTCTTCTGCTATTTTTTTTACACTTTCACGCGCTTCTTCAACAAATGGCTCTGCCTTTTTCTGGATCTCCTCGCCTTTTTCTTTAAGCTTTCTCCGCGTTTCCCTACCCTCATCCGGCGCAAAAAGAACACCCAAAATAGCACCACCAAGGGCACCAATGAAAAGTCCTTTTACAAAACTCTCTCCCGAATTGTTATTGCTCATTGGACACCTCCTTTCCCTCCAAAGCATCTCGACTGCCAAGGGATCTAAGTTTCTGAAAAAGATTAAAACCCTCTACAATACCTGTAACTGCACTGGAAACCCCAATCAAAGGTCGAGAAACAGATTCCGAAACTTCTGCCACATTCTCCAAAATAACATTAAGCTGCTTTATTGATTTTCGGACTTCTTTGAGAACCAAAACAATATAAACACCCACAAAAAGAAGGTTGCAGGTAAGAAGACCTATTATGAGTATTAGAAGCGTGTTAGTGTCCATGGGCAGTCCTCCCTCCAGTTTAAAAAACATTCATCTCACTGTCAACGAGTTCTTGTTTTAAAAACACACCAGCTACTAACCATCAACAGTTAACAATTACCAATTAACCGTCACTCCGGAACCCCAATCTATCAGAATGATAGAGTCCTCCTTTCTTATCCGCATCTATTCGCTATCCATCTCCGGTATTGCAGAAGGTGTAGATTCTTGCTCAGCAGATGGAGTAGCTGATGGCGTTGATGCGGGAGGCGGCAAAGTCACATCCCTAGGACGATCATAAATGAGAGTACGGGTAACCTCTGCTTCTTTTCCAAACTCATTCACTGCAGTAAAGGTCAAAGTGTTAGGACCATCAGAAAGAACATAATCAAAAGCAAACCTACCATCATCACCCAACAAAACTTCCTGACCGTTAATAGTAAGTGTGGCTGCTGGATCCGCACTTCCCTTTAAAGTTATTTGCGGTTCCGAAACTATCATATCTTGCTTGGGTACCACCACCTCCAAACGCGGAGGACCAGCAATAGACCGGTATTGCCAAAAGACATAAGCTAAAAACCCCAACACAAAGAAAGCAGATATAAAGGCAATAAGTTTCTTTGGAGTTATTACAACCCTAGGTTGATCCAAAGGCTTAGTAACATCACAAATTTCAGGTTCCTCAGAAAAATCTTTATATTCACGCCGCCAAAAAGCTAAAACCTCAGAAACATTTAATCCCAAAAAATCGGCATAGTTTTTCAAAAAACCCTTTGCATGCAAAGTGTGTGCAAAAACATTATAATCCCCGCTTTCCAACGCCTTTAGGAACCGGGGGTGGATTTTTAATTCTTCTGAAACTTCTAAAAGAGAATAACCTTGTTTTTTACGTGTTTTCTTTAGAATTTCGCCAACAGATTTCATAGAATAGGATTCTCGCAGATTTAATACGGATTTACGCGGATAAAAGGAAAGGGACTTGGCAGGCTCCCGCCATGAAGGGTTTTGATCACAAAGCGAGCGGTTCTCTTTCCTACTCTCCAACGCTGAACGGTGCGAGCGGCCCTGAAAGGGGGGTGCCTGTCAAAGTCTCGCGCGAATCCGGCGGACCCCCGAAATTTACGTCACTTCGCTGGGATTGGAAATCAAAATACGCTAATCAGATTAAGAACAGATACTTTCACGCTGTAAGCATGGCGGGGGTGCCGTTTTCAAGAGCATAGAAAAATTTGCTTACAATTAGTTATCTACTAACCCCGGACCAAAGCAAATTTTTCTCTAAGCGCGCAGTCACCAAAGTCACTAGTCGGGCGCGCGGTTCTTGAAAACGCGTACCCCCGGCGCAAAAACTACAGCACTTCGCTGGGATCGGAAACCAAAAGTTCGCGGGGTTTGGAACCATCCTTAGGACCAACCACGCCCTTAGCCTCTAGAGCATCCAAAAGCCTTGCAGCCCTCGCATAACCAATAGAAAGCTTTCGCTGAAGAAGAGAAGCGGAACCACGATCATGACGACAAACAACCTCCACAGCATCTGGGAACAGCTCATCACTAAGCCCTTCCAAATTCTCCTCCTCAGCCAACTTGTTCCTTTGGCTAATTTTCTCTTGAGCCTCCTGAAGACTTTCCTCAAACTCCGGTTCTTCCTCCATCTCTTCTCGTAGGAAATCAACAAGGGCTTTAATTTCAATAAGTGAAATAAAGGGAGCTTGAATTCGCTTGGGCGTAGACGCTTCAGGAGGTAAGTACAGCATATCTCCGCGCCCCAAGAGCTTATCTGCCCCAGGCTGATCAATAATTACCCGTGAATCTACTCCCGAGGTTGTATTCAGCGCTATCCGACAAGGAATATTTGCCTTGATCAACCCAGTCAAAACATCAGTAGAAGGCCGCTGTGTGGAAAGAACCAAGTGAACACCGGTAGCCCTTGACATCTGGGCCAACCGGACAACCGCTTTCTCAACTTCGTTCGCTGCTGCTGCCATCAAGTCCGCTAATTCATCCACAACCAAAACAATCTTAGGGAGTGCCTGAAAACCAGAAATTTCATTATAAGAATCAATATCTTTAGCCCCAGCATCTTGAAAGAGTTTATATCTTCGTTCCATCTCTTCCACAGCCCAATCTAAAGTAGGGAGCATCTTATCCGAATCCAAAATAACAGGAGTCAAAAGGTGGGGAATTTCTCTATAAATTGAAAGTTCAACCCTCTTAGGGTCTGCCAAAATCAGTCGAACCTCCTCTGGAGTAGTTCGAAAAAGCAATGAACAGATGAAGGAGTGAATAAGAACTGACTTACCACTCCCCGTAGCACCAGCAATTAACACGTGAGGCATCCTAGCCAAATCAGCCACTTGGGGCCGCCCGGAAACATTCTTCCCAAGCGCCACACTCAAAACAGAAGAAGATTTTTTCATTGCTTCGGAAGTTAACACACTCTTCAACCCTACCGTTGCCGGCTTTTTATTGGGTACCTCAATACCTACTAACGACTTCCCTGGAATAGGTGCCTCTATTCGCACAGATCCAGTAGAGGAGGCTAAAGCCATAGCAAGATCTTTATGGAGCGTAGTTATTTTTGTAAGCTTTGTACCAGAAGCAGCTTCCAAAGCATATTGAGTAACAGTAGGTCCTATTTTTACATCTGCAACATTTGCTTTAATTCCAAAAGACTCCAAAGTATCTTCAATCTTCTGCGCCTCATCTTTCATCTCCTCCTGATCCTTCTTATAAGGAGGTATATCTTCCAATATACTTAGTGGGGGATACTCCCATTCTTTCTTACTCTCCGGAAGATTTGCTACAGTTTCGTGCCGCAATGGAGCTTTTTCTACATCTTCCCCAACATCCTCAGAATCCTCTTCTACACCAAGCGGAGTATAAGTAGCTTGTACAACAACCAAATCATCTCTCCGCACTTTCTCAACTTGTTTCTCTTCCTCCACCTCGCCTTCAGATTCCTCATCATCGTCACCCACATAGGACAACTCAGAACTACCTTCTTTACCTTCCACAACCTCAGCCTCCAAATCATCTTCCCGACCAATAAGCTTCCGAACAACTTTCAAAGTGCCTCTAAAAACAAAGTTTTCAAAAAATCTCCCTATCCCGCTTAAAACATTACCCAAAAATACTAAGGTTTCATCCAATGATGCATTAAAGATAACCAAAACAGAAACTAAAAGAAATGAGGCCAAAATTAAAATAGCACCAAAGGGACCTAAAAAAGTGCGAAGATATTTCTGAATAATATACCCCAACATTCCACCTCCTTGGCCCATAAGAGCTTCCTCTTTAGCAACAGCTGGAGAAAAGAAAAAATGAACAGTACCATCAAAAGATAGCAAAAAAAGAACCAAACCCGTAAGTATCCGAGGCTGAATAATCTTCCATTTCAATTTGCGAAAAAGAATAAGGCTAGAAAGGGCAAGAATAAAAGGAACTAAAAAAGCACCCCACCCAAAAACACGATTCAATAGCTTCTGTAGCATAGAACCAAAACCTGCAGCCTGACCAAAAAAGGAGAGAAGAGTAAGAATAGATAAAGCCAAAATTGCTACTGCTGCAATAGAATGTGCAGCATCTCTCTCTAACTCAAATTTAACTTTTCGGGGACGTCCTCTCTTTCCCATCGTGTATTAATTTAACCATAAAAAGGGTGTGGGGTGCAATCTAGTAGAAGAATAATAGCACCGTTAAAACATAAGCGCATGAGAGAGGCTGGAAACAGGAACCTCGTAACTGGAGACAAGGAATACCGGGCAAGGGCTTGAACCTGAAAGTCCGTAAGGTTTTGCGTACGTAATCCCTCAAGGTCTTGGTAGAAAATAATTGTTTATTGTTAATTGCTAAAAGCTAAAAACGGATATCTAATTACGATTTACGTGTTACCAGCTCCTGCCTGCCGGCAGGCAGGTCTACTTACTACTGTCTACTAATCTACTAATCTACACTTCCACTATTACAGGAAGAATAAGAGGTGTACGACCTGTTTTTTGCTGGATATAATTTAAGACATTAGTACTAAGCTGCTTTTTCAGTTCCCCCCAATCCTCTTTCTTTGAAGGTTCGGATCCTGCTGTACTTTTCACAATGCCCACCAGATCAGAAATTATTTGCCGAGATTTGCGTACATAAACAAACCCGCGAGTAGCAATTTCAACAGAACCTGAAATATTACCTGTCTTAGGATCAATAGGAACAATTAGAACAACAATACCATCATCAGCTAACAGCTGTCGGTCCCGCAAGACAACATCACCTACATCTCCAATTCTGGTACCATCTACTAAAATATCCCGGAAGGGGAATTCCCCCTTCTCCGGTGGCTTTCCTCCCTTCCCTTTCTTCCAATTTTCAGAAAATTCTAAATACTCGCCTGCCTGCAATTCAAAAACATTTTCCCGGGGAACCCCCATTTCCTGAGCTAATTTTGAATATGCCTGCATATGACGCGGCATACCTCCAATGGGAACAAAATACTTTGATTGCACCAACCCCATAAGCATTTGAATATCTAATGCAGAACCGTGCCCCGAAACATGCATATTATCCTGAATTTTATAATAGGAAACTTCCGCCCCCCTCATAATAAGCTGGTCCACCACTTTATCCACTGCTTCCTTGGATCCAGGAGGCTCTGGGTCACCGGAAAAAATAACTGCTACCTTCCCCTCAAGCTCTACCAAACTGTGCTCACCGCGCGCAAGGCGTTCCAAACTAGAACCTACCTGACCATAACACCCGGCTACAACATAAGCCAACTTTGACTGATCAAACCGGCGAGCCTGCTTAGGGTGAACCAAATTCTTTTTCTCAACTTCCAGATAGCCAAGTTTTCGGGCAACCAAAGCGCTTTGTTCCATGGACCGACCAAGAAAGCAGACCTTACGGCCGTGTCGCACTGCTGCCCAAACAGCTTGTTGAATTCTAGAAATGTTAGAAGAAACAGTAGTAAAGAAAATTTGGTGCTCTGCCTCGCTAATAAGCTTTTCTATTGAATCTGTTAATACTTTCTCGGATTGGGTATAGCCTTCGGTATTAGCTCCTAAGCAATCTGAAGCTAATAGCATCGGTTTTTCTTGCCCTGCAAGCTTGCTTAATTTGCGCACGTCAAAAAGGCGCCCATCGACCGGAGTCCAATCAAATTTGTAATCAGAAACATGAAAAATATTCCCAATTGGAGTAGAAAGTAGAAAACCCAAAGAGTCGGGTACTGAGTGGCATACCCGGAAAGGTTCAATATGAAAACAACCTAGGTCAAAAGCGCCATTATCCGGATCAATCTCAAAAAGTTTTTTATCACTCTTTATTCCAGCCTCGTCCAAAGTAGCACGAGCAAATTCCAAAGCTAGCTTTGATGCATAAACAGGAGCATCTAATTTGGGTAATAGATGGGGAAGAGCTCCAAAGTGATCATAATGAGCGTGGGTAATAATAATACCTCGAATATTAGAAAGCTTTCCCTCTTCCTCCAAATAAGAAATATCAGGAATAGCTGCATCAACCCCCGGTGTTTCAAAATCAGGAAAACCCACACCGCAATCCAAAATAACAATATCCCTGCCACACTCATAAGCAAACATATTTCGAGTTACCTGCCCAGAGCCCCCCAAAGGTATAAAACGTAATGTTTTTTTGTCAATTTTCTTAAACTTTGGCATAAATAAAGGTCATCAAAACATAAAACACTAAAGCATACAAACATATAGTAAATTGGTGCTCAAGTGTTTCTAAGTTAAAATACTCAAATAAATATTCAAAACAGACTTATCTGGTTTTCATCCTGGTTCTTCACTTCTTCTGCTTTCAAATCTCCATTCAATAAATCAGTTATTTTGCGAAAATCCTCCTGGAGCTCACGTTTAACATTTTTACTCCGCAAAGCTGCTGCCGGGTGAAAAAGGGGAAAGACTACAAATCTCCCTGCATTGAAAGGAGTACCATGTACCTCAGAAATTTTTATATCTCCCAGGAAATGCTCTGTTGCATACCTTCCTAAGGTACAGACAACTTTGGGACTAATCTCCCTTAACTGCAAGTCAAGATAAGGCTCGCAAGCCCGCAACTCATCAACGTGAGGACTACGATTATTTGGTGGTCGGCATTTAATCACATTACCAATCCAAACATCCTTCCGACTAATTTGAACAGAACGCAGCAACTTATCCAAAAGCTTCCCTGCCTTTCCTACAAATGGTCGTCCCTCCCTATCCTCATTATAACCTGGAGCCTCCCCAACAAAGGCTACTTCTGCATCCTTGGGCCCTTCTCCAGGAACGGTATTAGTTCTTGTCCGAGCCAAACGACACTTGTCACATCTTTGTATTTGTTTTCTAACTTGTCTCAAAATTCTAGACATATGAAAAACACAAGATTTTTATCACTTAGGTAAATACTGATCAATATTATCCTCAGTTATCTTTACCTTACTTACACCTTCTTCCACAATCTCTTTAGCAGCTTTGCGACAAATACCCTGAATAGTTCTCTCCAAGGTCCTAATCCCAGCGTCATAGCCAAGCGGGCGAATTATACTTGACCAAAGCTCTTCCTCAATTTCAACTTGACTTGAATCTAAACCACACTCATCAAGAACCCGAGGTAAAAGGTAATCGCGACCAATAACCTTCTTCTCTTCATCAGTATAAGCAGGCATTTCAATAACCTCTAACCGGTCCAATACCGCATTAGCAATACCTCTCTTGTGGTTTGCAGTACAAATAAAGAGAACCTCAGATAAGTCCAAGGGATAATCCAAGTAATGGTCTTGAAACGCCGCATTTTGCTCTGGATCCAAGAGTTCTAAAAGGACACCCATTACTTCTGTCCGCGCTTCTTCCGAAATACGATCTATCTCATCCATAAGTATAACTGGATTTTTGCTCCCACAACGAACTAGTCCCTTTACAACCTGCCCAGCCTCTGACTGTGGGTAGGCACGGGAGCGTCCTCTAAGATGCACCGAACTTGCCACACCACCCATAGCAACCCGGACAAATTTCCGATCCAAAGCTTCTGCAATAGAATAAGCAACTGACGTTTTACCAATTCCAGGAAGGCCAACGAAACACAACACAGATGCTTTGGTAGAAGCTAAGGGACCAGTAGCTCGTTCCATTTTTCGACCTCTCTTCTCCTGAGTCAAATTTAAAACTGCTATGTATTCCAAAACTCTTTCTTTTACTTTCTCCATACCATAATGGTTTGCATTTAAAATTTTTCTTGCTCTCTTTATATCTAAATTATCTTCAGTACGAACATCCCATGGTATTTTTGTAGCCAGCTCAATGTACCGAGATATAGATTCATACTCCGAGGTATAAGTTCTAAACCTTGCCATTCGCCGCAAACTTTCCACCATCCGTTGCAACTTATCCTCTAATTTAGGAGGGAGTGTAGTTTCCTCTACCAAATGTGCCAGCTCCTCTATTTCGGGAAAAAGAATTTCCTGGTGTAAATCTTTATTATCTTTGGACATAGATTGAGTTATTAATTACCGCCCAGTAAACAATATTCTTGCCAATCAATCCCACTACTACTTGAAGAGTTTTTAGAAGCTAACATCTAGTCACTAGTTTATGGGAACCCTCAGAGATGTTCAAGGAGATTAGTTATGCAGTCTTTTACTTACGCTCACGGTGAGGTCTATCTTTTAGAGCTTTAATTGAAAGGTTAATTCTACCCCGATCATCTATCTCTGTCACCTTAACCTCAACCTCATCACCTTCGGACAACACATTGTGAGGATCTTTTACAAATCGGTGAGCCATTTCCGAAACATGCACCAAACCTTCCTGACCAGGAAGAATCTCCACGAAAGCACCAAAGTCAACCACACGAGTAACTTTGCCTTCATAAATCTTCCCAACTTCTACCTCTTCAACCAAATTCTCAATCATTTCCTTTGCGCTTTCCATACTTTCCAAACCGTCTGCGGTAATCGATACTGTACCGTCGTCGTCCACATCAATCTGTGCACCGGTTTCCTCAATAATTTTTCGAATAGTCTTACCCCCCGGACCAATAACTTTACCAATTTTCTTCGGATCAATCTGAACACTAGTTATTTGGGGTGCATATTCTGACAAACTCTTTCTTGGTTCACCGATAACATTGGCCATATCCTCTAGAATCTCCAACCGCGCAGCACGTGCCCCTTGTAGAGCGTCCTCAATAATCTCATCGGTTAAACCTGCATTTTTTACATCCAACTGAATAGCAGTAACCCCGTCTCGTGTTCCGGTAACCTTAAAATCCATATCGCCAAAGAAATCTTCCGTACCGGCCATATCCGTAACAACCTTATAAGAGCCTTTGGGGCCTTCGACCAAACCCATGGCAATCCCGGCCACAGGAGTCTTGATAGGAACACCCGCATCCATAAGAGCTAAAGTTGAACCACAAGTAGCCGCCATTGAGCTAGAACCGTTAGACGAAAGGATTTCCGAAACTAGTCTCATTGTATAAGGAAATTCTTCCTGCGGTGGTAAAACTGGTCTCAGCGCACGCTCTGCCAACAAGCCGTGGCCAATCTCCCGCCTACCCGGACCATGGAGAGGTGCTGTTTCCCCCACAGAGAAAGGTGGGAAAGAATAATGGTGAATATAACGCTTAGTCCATTCGCCAGTCATACTCTCAAAAATTTGTTCCAAAGAAGGGGAACCCAAAGTAGCCACAGTTAATGCTTGCGTGGAACCGCGCTTAAAGAGCGCAGAACCGTGGGTACGGGGCAGCATCCCAATTTCCATTTCTAAGGGGCGTACTTCCTTAATCCCCCGACCGTCCAAACGGCGTTCATTTTTCAAAATATCTTCTCGTACCGCTTCTTTAAGAACTTTACTAAGCAGATTACTCATATCGCTTTTTGTGAGCCTGCCCTCGAACTCCTCATACAAAATCTTCCGGTACCTTTCCAATTCATCGGAATCAACCAAAGCGTCTTCCAAAATCTCCTCAATAAAATTCTCACGAATGTAATCGGACACTTCCTCCTTTGCCTGCTTCACACTTTCTTCCTCTTCCTCCAATCCCAAATCCTCCAAACTTAACTTCTCCTTACCCACTTCGGACTTTATCTCGTGAATAAGATCAATAATCTTATCTTGACCAGATCGCGCAAAATCAATACCCTCTTTAATCTTTTTTTCACTAACTTCCTCCGCATCTGCTTCCAACATAACTACACGTTCTTCGGTTGCCGAAACAATAAGATCCATAACACTCTGATCAAGCTGGCCATTAGTTGGATTCAAAAGGAACTCATCTTCATTTTCTAAATAACCAACGCGGGTAGTAGCAATAGGACCCTCCCAGGGAATATCGGAAATAGCAAGGGCCGCAGAAGCACCGACAGAAGCAAGAAGTCCCGCATCGTTTTCTTGATCAACAGAAAGGGGTAAAATAAGAAGCTGAACATCATGACGCATACCTTCAGGGAAAAAGGGGCGAATACACCGGTCAATCATCCGTGCAGTAACAGTAGCCTCATCAGAAGGACGGCCCTCACGCTTTACCCAGCGGGAACCCTTAATTATCCCCCCCGCATAAAGCCTCTCTACAAAATCAACCCTTAAAGGAAAGTAACTTATTCCTTCACGCGGTTCGTCTATGGTTGCTGCTACCAAAACCATGGTATCACCATACTGGGCAATAACAGCACCATTTGCACGTTCCGCAACACGCCCGTGTTCCAGACTCAAAGTCCTTCCAGCTAATTCTATTTCTTTTTTCACAATCTCGGACATAAAACTTATTGAGGAACTAAAGAGGTCAATAGAACCAATAGTCTCAGTAGAAAATTCCTACCGACGCCACTGATGCCATTGAACCTCTTAATTCCTACTTTCTTAATTTCAACTTCTGAACAAGAGCATTATACCGCTTTTCGTCTTCTTTTTCAAGATGACGAAGCAGTTTCCTTCTTCTTTCAACCATTCCTAACAAGCCTCTCCGCGAGTGCTCATCCTTCTTGTGCTCTTTAAGATGCGAAGAAAGCTTACTAATCTTTTCAGTAAGAAGAGCTATCTGCACCTCGGCAGATCCCGTATCTTCCTCGTGGTTACTAAATTCTTCAATTATTTCTTGCTTTTTTTCTTTTTCTAAACTCATTTCTATCTTTGATACTACCATCACAATACCTTCTTTGCAATTATAAAAAAGAAGGGAATCTAGAACCCAGCGCGATTCTAGACCCCCTAAAAGGAAAAACCAACCTAAATACAAACTAAATACAAGGCTGGTGACGTCTCTCCGCTTCCTCCATCTTAAGATGCTGGATAGCACGAACATCCGCAACCCAGTTACGCATCTCCACAAGTAGCACCTCTGGATCAACTTCCAAAATCTCAGCAACCAGATAGAGTAAAGACTCCCTTCCGAGGGGGGTCTTCTCCACAAAAACCCCGGAAGAATCCGATTCCTCAAGAGTTACACAGAAAGCTTCCACTTCTCTCAGTGGTACTCTCCCCAAGCAGCGCCGAAATCCTAACAAAACATCATCTACACAGCTATCCATCATAAACCCCCTTGCTTCTTACCTAAACCAAACTAAACTCCAAATCTCCCGGCCGTTGCAAAGTCGCTAAAAAAGAACAACACAAACGAACCGCCACCCCAAGCAAACCAAAGTCTCGGAAAAAGAATGCTATAGGGATGGTATACAGGAGTTATTACCGAAAAAGGATGGGGTTGTAGAAATCACCTACCTTCCCGCCTCTCCAAAACAATACCAAAAACCACCCACCAAAAAAAGAACAAAAGAAAGAAGACACCCTCTATTAAATACGAAGAAGCATGACGAACGTCACCTGTTTTCATAACTTTTCAGGGAACCTTAGAAAAAAGAAAAATGCTCTCCGAAGCATGCTGCGCTCGAAGAGCATTCAGGTCACGTTCTCCTTACCTCCCAGTCAAGAGCGTACTTTACGGCGGCCGCGCAAGAGGCACGCTCAAGTATATGTTTAGGTTGGTAAGGTTTTCTTCAAGTATAGGTTTCCACACACTTCTCAAATTCCAGCCAAACCTTTGTCCGCTTCACCCATTGCGGAACCTCGAACGGCTCGCGCACAGCGCCATCAATGGAGCGGCTTGTCATTACACACCACGAGGTAACCACCCGGTTAGAGATGTGCTTACAAGCCTCTGTATTCCCGAATACCCACTGAACAGGCATTTTCATAAAAGCAGTGCGGTCTTCGTCATCTGTCACACTCAGCTCCGCAGCCCTGAGGAGCATCTTCCAAAAACGTCTTTCGAGTACGTGCCGTGTCTGCGAAAATCCATAACGGCGTATGTAGTGAAGCAGGTCATCATTCTTTTCGTCTCGAATTAACCACGCACACACGCTGTCAATGAACTCTTTTAGCTCCTCCGAAAACTCTTCTGAGGTGTTGCTGTAAGCTCTCTTACGAAGGAGCATTTCCATATGAGCACCTAAAGGAGGTGCTTTGCTTTTATCGACAAATCTCCTCCAGAACATATCGTACAGCTCAACAAACTCTCGTGTAGGTGAATAGCGCTTCTCCGGCAAGGCTATCGTACATTCCCAAATCCGCTGAAACACATGAAAATATTCCCTACCAAAGCTATCGCCGTACAGAGTTCTTTCGAAACACTCATCAGCGAACACATTAAGAACAAGTTCCTCAATCGCGAACCTTTGCTGCCAGACCAGACCCCCAGTTGGCTGTGGCAATTGCTCAGAGGACAGTTGTTCCAATAAAAAGAGTACCCGGTTGCGCAAAGCTGGGGAATAGGAACTACCAGCCCAAGAGGGGCTCCCGCGACGGGCTACATGTCTCATCTGCTCAGCTATAACGCGAAGAGCGGCAAGGCGTAACTCTCGCGCAGCACCGAGCAAAACTCTTTTTGCCTGATCCTTGCGGTACGGTGTTGACTCCCATTCCAACAAATCTTCGGGTAGTTGCACCGCCCTTTTTAGTTCCTCAAAGCTCCACGATTCAAGTGTATCTACCCCCTTACCAAAACTCGCATACGAGTTTTTGCGCCTGGACATCGCCGTCCCTCCTTATGTATAAACGGAGAACTCGCCAACACGAATTTTATATGATAACCCGCGGGCCGCTTGGCACTGTCTCCTTTCTATTGTAAAAATGATTATACCAACAAACCTGATAATTACAAAGTTTATAAGACAAAAAAAATATCCAAAAATATTTTTGAACAGTTTAACCACCTCATCCAATTTGATGAGCCAATTCCCCCTTTTGATTCAAGGATTCCCGGAAAACTTGAAAGTATTCTTAACTCAGTTAGACAAACTTACGAAAAGAAACATCTAAATCCCACAATACTCGATGCTGCCGCAGCGTATTTTAATCAACTAATTAATAAGGAGCCACCAGTTCCAAAATGGAAACAAAAGAATTGCAGTTCTCCTAACCCACATTTTCTTACTGGTTCATGGTCTCGATCTGACACTAAGTTACGAAGCACTTTACAATCTTGCGTTACTCATTGCCCGAGCGTCAACAGAGATATCAGGCTCGGAAACAAAAGAAATTTGTAAGGGGATTATCCAAAAATTTTCAAAGGAGGTAGGAACTAATTCATAGCTAATAAAAAAAACTACCCCTCAAAGGGGGGTAGGGTCGCAGACGTTGTTTCTTCGGTGCAGCTAACTTGCATCCATTCACAAAAGGTTTCGGGATCACTGTTAATGGCAAAAATTACATCTTTTGCAGTCCAATTTGTGCTCACCCCTTCGGGATCTTCTCTTAATTGGGGTAGTACAAAATAACAGTTCTTATTTATCCGGTTTCCTACTCTACATCTTCAACATCGGCACAAAGGACATCGGAAATAAGCCATTCACCTTCCACCTTTTCAAGTTCAACCGGCACAATCCTCCCGCTAGGTCCAAAAGCTTGTCTTAGATTAACCCGCGCAGTGTTACCCGAAATAGAAACATCTTCCACCTCAAAACTTGGTGGAATATCTTGCGCACAAAGAATAAGATCCGCCCCACGACCGTAACCGCCATCCAAATATTCTTTGAAACTGGGAGCTAGGTAAGGGCTTTCCTTATATGCCCCACTGGAAAGAGGGCGGCCCTCATTAGAAATATACCAAGTGTAAAATTCTTCAACTACTTCTCGCGGGTTTTTTACCTCTTCTTCTCTTTCTGCTCCTGCTTCTTCTGCTGCTGCTGCTTCTTCTTCTTCCGTGACCGTCGTTTCTTCTTTAGGGATTTCCGCGACCTTCTCTGTACTCACAATATAATTAACCGCAAAGGCTACCCCACCAACCAAAACCAGGGCAATGATTATTATTGGAATAAGTGAAAATCCGTGTTCTTTGGAACCCATAACTAGACGAGTAAACTCAGAAACCAATTGGTAAGTACCAACATAATACTAAAAACTAACGCGGGCAGCAAGCCAGAAACACTAAACTCTGGAACCAGCCTGCTAGTAAGCAAAATAATTAAAATATTTATAACCAAGGTAAAAAGCCCCAAAGTTAAAATATTTACAGGTAAGGTGAGGAAAATCAAAATCGGACGGAGAAAAGTATTGAGAACCCCAAGAACAATCGCCGTAATCACTGCCACCCCAAAAGAGGCTATCTCCACACCCGGTATAACATAAGAAGCAGTAAAAACCGCCAACCCACGAACAAGAAGTATAAACAAAAAAGCAACGATGTTCATTGGAAAAATTATATCACAAAAAAGAAAGAACCCGACGGTCCTCGAAATAAGCGCCGGGTTACGGATCTTAAAGTGATTTTATCAAACAATCTCCCGCTCATTGCGGGGAAGGTTACCTGAGGAAAAGATGTCCAGAGGCAAAAACGCTGGATAGCGGGCACAGCTTTCGAAAAAGCCAAGTAAGTGCAGCCACGGCAGAAAAAGACCGTGTCTTAGAGCGTGCATCAGAAGCATATCTTTAGTACCCAACCAGCACAGCCCGCCCTCCGGTTCGCCTACTTTCTCACCCAGCACACCGTAGTAAACTACCCCTAGTGAGGGGACCCCACCAGTTTTGGGCTCGAGAGTATATATTCCAACCGTACCCAAGAGCGCCACTTCATATCCCGTCTCCTCACAGAATTCCCTTGCCGCACACGCCGGTAAATCTTCTCCAACCTCCCAATGCCCACTAGGGAAACAAAACTTGCCATTCTCTCTTTCAAGAAAAAGGGCTTCCCACTCTTCTATACGGGGTTCACCCCGCGAGACAATAACCCCACACGAAACATTTGCATTTCCTTCAATACCCACGGGCTAACCTCCTTTCCAAATCTCTTCTAAGTACCTGCCTACAAATTAATTCTACCAACAATTGCAAAATTTTGGAAGCTTATAATATAAAAAAACCAACATAAACGCACGACGCTTGTCCACCAAAAAGGCAGGGTCGCCGTGCCAATATATTGTTCCGCAAAATTTCAACGTAAAAGTTTTTGTTGGGGGAAAATAACTAAATATTCGCGTGCCCGGAAGAAATCTCGTTCTCATTATCAAAAGTTGTCCCGTGCGATTCGAAGATGATTGTAACCATGAGTTAAGTATACAAAAAAAGGGCGAGGAGCGCCCTTTATCAATTGATAAATTTAGTGAGACTCAAAAAGTTCGGTTCCGATTTGTCGGAAGCAGAACTTTTCGCAAGTCGAACTAATCCTGAGCAAAGTCGAGGGATCCACTCCTCTTTACTTCTCTCCCGATTCAGCCTCCTCACGTCGGCGCTTGTGCATATCTAAATAAGCCTCACCATAAGGAAAGTCCCATTCTCTGAATTTCTCGCAAGGGAAATCTTCACAGTCTCGAGGACAATAGGAAACTCCACGCTCCACAGCGCATTTGCAAACCAAACACAAGACACCTTTACCATTCCAATTGGATTCTACTTTCTCTTTTGCTCGTTTTTCTGTTCCGGAACTACAAAAACACCCAAGTTTTTCATGTAACTCGCAAGCGCTGCAGCAAATACCGCACGCCCCGACAATTGCATCTTTCATTACTCGTCTACAACTTCACCTTCCTTAACATCTTCGTCTTCGTCTTTCTTCTCATCACCGCCGGACATTCTTCCCTCCTCATCCGGTTGAACCCCACCCGGACTAGCTTGCTCACCACCCTGTGGTGAGCTTGTCGAACCATAAATCGCTTCTCCAATCTTTTGCAGCTCCTTAGAAAGAGCCTCGGATTTGCTCTTGAGTTCCTCGGGGCTGGCACTATCCAACATACCGCGAAGTTCTTCTACCATGCCTTTGATCTTTTCCTTTGTTTCGTCATCCACCTCATCACCTGCTTTTTCCAAAGCTTGCTCCGCTGTATAAGCTACATTATCTGCTTGATTGCGCGCTTCTGCCTTTTCCCTCTTTTTCTTGTCTTCCTCTGCATGTGCCTCAGCTTCTTGTTTCATTTTCTCCACCTCATCCTCAGTAAGCCCTGTTGCTCCTTTTACTTTAATTGATTGCTCCTTACCCGTTCCCTTATCTTTGGCACTCACTTCCACAATACCGTCAGCATTAATATCAAAAGTTACCTCGATCTGGGGAACTCCTCGCGGTGCAGGTGGTATACCGTCCAAGATAAATCGTCCTAAAGATTTATTATCTGCAGCCATTTCCCTTTCACCCTGCAAGACGTGAATATCAACAGAAGTCTGATTATCTGCTGCTGTAGAAAATGTTTTAGAAGCGGAAGTCGGAATAGTAGTATTTCGTTCAATCATTGGGGTTGTTACTCCACCTAAAGTCTCAATGCCCAGCGTCAACGGAGTAACATCCAAGAGCACAACATCTTCCACATCTCCCTTAAGCACCCCCGCCTGCACTGCCGCACCAACCCCTACCACCTCATCAGGATTCACTCCTTTATGGGGTTCCTTACCAAAAAACTCGGTCACCTCTTCAATAATCTTAGGCATACGCGTCTGTCCACCAACCAGGATTACTTCATCAATATCTTCCGAAGAAAGCCCGGCATCATCCAGAGATTTTTGGCAAGGATCAAAAGTTTTCTTAACTAAATCATCAGTAAGCTGCTCGAGCTTAGCACGGGTGAGGGTAATATCCAGGTGCTTGGGACCAGAATCGGTCATTGTAATGTAGGGTATGTTTACATTAGTTTCTTGTTTGGAGGAAAGCTCAATTTTTGCTTTCTCAGCCGCATCTTTAAGGCGCTGCATTGCTTGCGCATCTGTAGAAAGATCCACACCCTGTTCCTTTTTAAACTCTTCCAAAAGATAATCAATTACTCGATCATCAAAATCCTCCCCACCAAGAAAGGTATCACCGTTGGTGGAAAGTACTTCAAAAACTCCTTCACCAATTTCAAGAATTGAAATATCAAAAGTCCCCCCGCCAAGGTCATAAACTGCAATCTTTTGATTGCCTTTCTCAGCCAACCCATAAGCAAGACTAGAAGCTGTAGGCTCATTAACAATTCGCTTTACCTCAAAACCAGCAATCTGACCAGCCTCTTTGGTAGCGTTTCGCTGAGAATCGTCAAAATAGGCTGGAACGGTAATTACTGCTTCCGAAATTTCTTCACCCAAATAATCTTCGGCGTCGCGCTTCATTTTAGAAAGGACCATTGCGGAAATTTCCTGCGGAGTATATTCTTTCCCCTCCACCTTCACTACAGCCAAGCTGTTTTTTCCCTCCACAATATTATAGGGAACCATATCCATTGCCTTAGTTACCATATCATCACCAAACCTCCGACCCATTAGTCGCTTTATTGCGTAAATAGTGTTTTTGGGATTAACCAACATCTGGCGCTTTGCTTGCGCACCTACAATATTTTTCACAGGATCAACTACAGAAGGAGTTAAACGGTCTCCTTCCGCATTAGGAATCACCTTTGGCTGTCCACCCTCCATTACAGCCATAACTGAGTTCGTTGTACCTAGATCTATTCCAATAATCTTGGACATAATAATGTTTAAATACTAAATTCTAATACCTAAGCTCCAAATAATGTTTAATATTCTTTTTTGGAGCTTCGAATTTATGATTTCGAATTTCCTACCACTACTCTTGCTGGACGTAATAATTTGCCATGTAAATTATACCCTTTCCGAACCACTTTGTTAACAATTTTTTTCTCTCCCGCCGCAGGAGAAGCCCCTGGGGCTTCTTTGGCCGCAGCCCCAGGGGCTGGGGAACCTGCCTTGCCAGCAGGCAGGTGCGGCGACTGAGTTTCCCCAGCGGTATCTTCCCTTTGAACACCTTCCATAACGCTTGGATCAAACTCCTTTCCTTTAACATCAATCTCCTCCAAACCCGCCTCCCTTAAAACCTCTTTTAGCTTACTCAAAATCTTCTCATATCCCTCATCGTCACTTTTTTTCACAGCTTCCTCCAAATCGTCCAGCACTGGTAAAAGTTTTAAAATAAGGTCGCGATTAGAAAACCGCACCAGAGTTTCCCTTTCTTTAACAACGCGCTTTTCGAGGTTACGGTAATCCGCCAACGCCCGCTTCCACTTCTCTTTGTAATCAACTGTTTCTTGCTGCTTCTTTTCTTTTTCGTTTTGGTTCTGTTTTTCCTCATTCATAAATCTTCAAGACTTCAATAGCATCAAAAGAAAAACTCTCCCTCAAAACCATTGAATCTATTGAAACCACTGATACCATTGAGGCCGGCTTTGCCAGCTCTAAAATTTGTCATTTGGATTTTGTCCGCCAGCCGGCGGGTTGTAATTTCTGCTTCTGAGCAGCCTACCAATTACCACCAAACTCCTCGAGAAGTGTGCTCATATACCGCACACGGGGAAATATCTTAGAATACTGCATCCTACTTGGACCAAGAACACCTACAGTCCCTTGCTCACCACCAGTTTGAAAACGAGAAAATACCATTCCACAAGATTGCAAACTATCGAGATCCAACTCCGTACCAATTAAAGTATTCACACCTTGGTCCGCCACAACTTTAGAAAAAAGTTCCGAAATTAACTCCTTCTTGTCCAAAAGGTGTAAAACAGTTCGAGTAACATCAATATCAAAAAATTCCGGGTGGTCAAGTATATTAACAGCTCCAGCATGATAAAACGAATCTCTAACCTTAATCATAGCCAACAATTTAGCACTATCAGCAAGAGCTCGTACCGCCTCCTGAAAAAGTGTGTGTTTCTTAAAACGCTCAGGCCAAAGCCGTTGCTTAATTGAAACTTCTTCAATAACTGGAAGCTCTTCTTCCTCCAAAAGCTCGCTTATATATAAACGATACCCCATAGTGGTGGGTGTGCGCCCAGCGGAAGCGTGCGGTTTCTCCAAAAGACCCTCTTCAATCAGACACACCATCTCATTCCTAACTGTTGCAGGAGAAATATCCAAATCATAACGATCAACCAAAGTCTTTGAACCTACTGGTTCCGCTTCCCTAATATACTCTTGAACCACAGCACTAAGAAGTTTTTGTTGTCTTTCTGTCAGATCAGAAACAGCCATTGGAATAAATTTCAAATTCCCAATTTTAAATTATAAATTAAATTGGAACTTCTAATTTCATATTCAGGATTTTTCTCTCTAGCACTATTTTATTAAGAATGATAATGAGTGTCAAGAAGAAGCTTATAAACCTCTTCATTAAAGGAAATAAAAAAGGTGTCTGGAGAAACGGTCTCCCAAGACACAATGAGGGCTAATCCTTCAAAATTTCTCGAAAAGTATCTTTGGGCACAGAAACAGATCCAATCTGGGCAAGCTTTTCTTTTCCCTTCTTCTGTTTTTTTAGAAGTTTATCTTTCCGGGTTTGGTCTCCACCGTAAAGTTTAGCAGTGACATCCTTTCTCATAGCTGGGAGGTCCTCCCTAGCAATAACTCGGCCTTTAAAAGCAGCTTGCAAAGGTACAGAAAATTGTTTGCGAGGCAACACTTCCTTTAGCTTTTTTACTATCCTCCGCCCTATTTCGTAAGCTTTATCAGAAATGACAATTCTTGAAAATGGCTCGATTACTTCCTTGTTTACCAAAATTTCTAGCTTACCGGCATCTACAGGTTGGAACCCAGCAAATGCCCATTCCAAAGAAGCAAAACCAGAAGAAGCTGATTTCAGCGTATCGTAAAACTGAGAAACAATTTCGGAAAGGGGAATGTTAGCAACCAGTTTTACCCTCTTCTCACCAATATGTTTTTGCTTTTCAAACTCTCCTCTAGCCTCGTCAATAAGTTTCATTACATTACCAATATATTCATAAGGAGTTATTATTTCTGCAACTACCCAAGGTTCTAAAATCTCGTCATACTTATCTGGAAGGTTAGAGGCGTTTTTAACTGTAAATTCCTCTTCCTGAGTTCGCACTTTATACTCTACTGTCGGAGCAGTAACAATAAGGTCTAGCTCATACTCGCGCTCCAACCGTTCTTTTACAATATCCAAATGTAAAAGTCCTAAAAGTCCCACCTCAAAACCCCTCCCCAAAGCTAAGGAAGACGTGGGCTTGTACTCCAGAGCCGCGTCGTTTAGCTTAAGCTTTCCCAAAGCATCTCGCAATTCTAAAAACTTACCTTTTCGAGTAGGGTATAAACCAGCAAAAACAACTGAGCGTGGCTCTTTATACCCCGGCAACGGTTCAATACCTCTCGCTTTTTTATTTCGAGTTTCAGATTTAAAATTTGTAACTGTGTCTCCTACCTGAACCTTTTTTATATCCTTTAAACCAGTAGCAATATATCCAACCTCCCCAGTTTGCAAACTTTCTACAGGTCGCATTTGCGGCTGAAAATAACCAAAAGCACGGGGAGAGAACTCCTGCTCAGAACCCATAAGGTGAAGTTGTTCTTCCTTTTCAGAGTTGGTTACAGATCCATCAACTATACGAACATTAGCAACTACTCCCTGATGTTCATCATAAAAAGAATCAAAAACTAAAGCCCGCAGCGGAGCACGGGCATCTCCTGAGGGTGCGGGAATTCTACTTATAATAGCTTCCAATACTTCCCGAGTACCTGTACCCTCCTTCCCGGAAGTAAAAATAACTTCATTTTCTGGAAACCCAAAATGCTCACACATTTCCCGAGCAATCTCTTCGGGATCAGCATAATCCAAGTCAACTTTATTAACTACAGGAATAAGCTTCAGCCCTAAATCTTGAGCTTTGTAAGCATTGGAAACAGTTTGCGCTTGGATACCCTGCGATGCATCAACCAAGAGAAGGGCACCTTCACAAGCAGCCAAAGAGCGCGATACCTCATAAGAAAAATCAACATGCCCAGGAGTATCGATAAGATTCAAAACATATTTACCATTTTCCAGCTTACACTTGTTATCTGAAATTCGGAATTTAGAACTTGGTGAAAACTTGTAAGTCACCCTTACTGCTTTCAGCTTTATTGTTATTCCTCTTTCCCTTTCCAACTCCATCTCATCCAGAACCTGCTTTTTCATCTTCCGTGGCTCAATGGTTCTTGTCTTCTCCAAAAGTCTATCTGCCAAAGTAGATTTTCCATGGTCAATGTGAGCAATAATTGCAAAATTCCGAATCTTCTGTTGATCAAGCTTTGTCATTACCTGAAAATATTATCATATTAAGGTATAGGTAGCTAAGAAGTGAGGATTAAACTCGAACACCTAAGCGCCGCAAGCGAGAAAGCAAATATTCCAAAAACAATTTTGTTTCTTTCACATCCAATACCCAAGTTAAGACCAAATACACAACCATCCCAAAAAAGCCTGCTATCCCAGTCAACAACACTAGTCCTAGCACGCGAGTTGTATCAAAAATCAACTTGTCTAGATAACGCATAGGCAAGTACAAAACTATTCCAGAAAAGAGAGTTGCCCAACCAATTTTTGTTACGGGCACGAACAACTTTTCCCGGTCAAAAGCGCCCAATCTCCTTTCCAACAAGATAAACAGCAAAACAGCTTGAAGAGCGCCGCTTACTGACAAAGCTAATGGGATTGCCCACACACCAAAATCCAAAACCTGAGTTAAAAGCCACGCCACAAATATCCCAAATGCTGTAAAAATTAAACTAGTATAAACAGGAGTTCTAGCCTCCTCTAAAGCATAAAAAGCACGCTTCAGAAGATGAAGAGCAGAATAAAAAACAATTCCCAGAGAAAAGAAAGCTACAGTATAACCAGTAAGAACAGTAGCTTTCCAAGAAAACCGCTTGGCACCAAAAGCCAACCGAACAGCTGGTATCCTTAGTACCAACAAAATAATAGCTGCAGGAGCTACCAAGAAAAATGTTTTTCGGAAGGATGAGGAAAATACCTCTTTAAACTCCTTTATCTTACCTGCACAACGATTGCGTGAAAGTGACGGCAATGTTGCCTGGGAAAAACTAACTCCAAAAAGCCCAATTGGTACAAGTTCCAAGTGTCGAGCAAAAGTAAGGACAGCTACATTAGAAACACTATCCAAGGTAGGAATAAGTGACGCCAAACTTACCTGCACAATCAGACTTAGCTTGTCTCCAAGTAAAGCTATCACTCTAGGTATAGTTATTCTTAAAACTCTTTTTACTCCGGGATGCATTAATCTTCCCCAAAAACTCCCAAAACTAAAACCGAATTTTACAGCTAAAGGAACTTGAATCGCAAAATGAAGAACTGCCCCAAAAACCATACCCCAAGCAGGACCCCAAATGCCAAGGCGAGGAGTTAGCAAGATTGTACCTAGCACAACCCCTAAATTGTAGAGAAAAGAAGCCAGCGCAGGAAGAAAGAACCTTTGAAAAGATTGGAGAACACTAGTTAAAAAATAACTTAAGACAAAGAAAAATTGAGCCAACGTCATTACCCGCACCAAACCGCTCATTAAGGAAATTTCCGTGGTATCAAAGCCAGGAGCAACCAACTTAGATATGGGCTTGGAAAAGATAAAAATTACTCCACCTAAAACAAAGAAAATTAACAAAGCAAGCCTTAAAACTGCCCCACCCATTTCCCAAGCCTCACTCCAATTGGATGAGTTGTTTTTACATATAAGACTAGAACCAAAATCATCAGCTTCTTCCAAGTAGTCAGTAAAAATTGGAATAAAAGAAGAAGAAAAAACCGCGGAACCCAAAATGTAAAAAATAGTATCGGGAATCTCAACAGCAGCCCAAAAAACACCTAACTCCGAACCAGCTCCAAAAAACCCGGTCAAAAGGCGGTCTCGAACCAAACCCAGAAACCGAGAGGCAAAAACTGTTAGCATAATAAAGAATGCAGCAGAAAGAATACCTGTCTCCCGACGCGTCAATAGCTTTTTCCCATTCTTTAAAAATTGGACAATCACAGCAAACCTTATGCTAGCATCCTATTGCGCAAGGGAGCAAGGAGATGATACACTACAAGTACCAAATCTCAAATAACAAGTTCCAAAAGTTTGTTATTTGTAATTTTGATTTTGGAATTTACTTGGTATTTGGATTTTAAAATTTGTAATTTGCCAACTGAAAGGAAGCCAATATGGCTCATCTCAAATCCAGCAAGAAAAGAGAACGTCAGACTGAACGTCGAACAAAGATAAACAGAAAGTGGAAGGACAAAATTGCCACACTAGCAAAGAAGGTTAGAAAGTCAGAACAAGGGAAAAAAATAGAGGAATCAAAAGAAGAATTGTTAATAAATGCCCAAAAAACTCTTGACAAAGCTGCTTCAAAAGGTGTAATCCACAAGAAAAAAGCTGCGCGACTAAAGTCGAAGTGGAGCAAGAAACTAAACAGTGCTAAAAGCAACTAGTATCTAGCATGTCAAACAATGCGTAAAAACCTGTCCTATGAGCATAAACCTAGCCCCTAGTCAAACTCTCGAAGAAAGTCCTTTTTGGAGCAAGTTCATTCACTGGTCCACAAATGTCGGTCGCTTAGTTATAATTGCCACCCAAATAGCAGTTCTTGCCGCATTTTTTGCTCGGTTCCTCCTTGACCGCCAAATTATTAATCAAAACGAAGAAATAAAAACAAAGAAAACAGTAATACTCACTACCCAAAGTCTAGAAAATAAATTCAAACAAACCCAAGATCAACTAAGTGCTATAAAACAAATCCACCAAAATAAGAACTATTACTCCGCAATACTTGAGGAACTTACGGGTAAAATACCGCCGGAAGTTTCCTTCACAAGAATTGCTACTAGCGAAGAAACCCTCCAAATAAAGGGTACTTCAACCACACCGCGAAATTTTGCCCATTTTCTCACTATGCTAGCAACCTCCGAAAACTTAAAAAGTCTAGCCTTGGAACAAGCAAGGATAAATGCTAGTGGGTCTCTCGATTTTGGATTAAGCATTAACCTTGCACCAGAAGCTTACCAGCGTAACAAATCTACCTAAAAAATGGCTAAATTTGCATGGAAATACAAAAGGAAATATTTTCGTCGCCAACAAAGAGAAGCCTACACCATGTTGGGACTAACCCTTTTATCCCTTATTATTTTTGGAATTTTTGCCATCCGCCCTGCTCTTGTCACTATAGTCAAACTAAAAAGAAAAATAAGCGAACAAAGAAAAGTTATAGAGCAGCTGGATCAAAAAATAAAAAATTTGTCAAAAGCACAATCGGAACTCTTGAAAATCCAAGCTGACTTGCCAAAGATCGAGAGAAGCTTGCCCTACGGTAAAAGCACGTCCCAATTACTGGAAAACCTTTATTCCACTGCAGAATTAAACCAAATGAAATTGGAGTACCTAAACTTTACTGCTGCAGAAAAAACTACAGTAAAAGTACCCAACAACAAAATAAAAGTAATGAAAGTTCCTTACTATCTACAACTGCGTGGGCCTTACACCTCATTTCTTAAATATCTCAACGAAACGCAAAATTCTCTCCGGCAAACCAACATCAAAACTCTAAATGCAAAAAGAGGCTATCAGACAGCACAAGAAAGCTACAACTTAGAGTTTGAATCTTTTTTCTATACCAATGAGTAAAGACTGGATAATACTTCTAACAATTTCTCTTTTTACCTCCTTTGTCTGGGTTGGTTTTGAAACTTACCAAACCATGACTGACTTAAAATTTGCAGAAATTGAAAGTGAGGAAGTAGAACCAATTGACCCTACCCTAGACCAAAAAGCACTGGAAATTGTAAGATCTATAGGAACAAGCCAAATACAAGAAGCCACAAGCAGTAGCCAATTCCGCGTACGCTAGCTACTGGAATGAACTTTCCTTATATCTTTAGCCTTTAACTCGAGGGACCTTTTACCGTTCCACTTATTCTCTAGTAAGGAGTAAACAATCCGCACCACATCCCCTAACTGCAATTTTGCCGCTTTGTGACCCATTCCAAAACCAATTACTTCAAAGCTAGCTGGAAGAGAATCATCATCTACAGCATCCTCAATTTCCTGGACAGTAATTTTTAAATGATTCCCATTTCTTCCTACAGCATCTACATTGGTAACACCACAAGTAGAAACAAAGGTTGGAGCAGGATTACTACATCCATAAGGCTTAAAAAGCTCAGTTGTTTGCCATAGACCCCAAGAAATACGGGAAGGGGGTATTTGCATATCAATAACTAATTCTGGCTTAAGATCCTCACCAGCCAGCATTCGCGAAGCTAGTTCCAAAAACTCTTTCTTAAATTCTTGGACCAACTCAGTCTTAATTGTAAACCCCGCAGCCATGGGGTGACCGCCCACCCCATCTAATAAGTGTTCCATCTCTCGCAAAGCTTCAATAATATTAAAACCAGACACTGACCGGGCAGATCCTTTAGAAACTTTTCCATTTTCCGAAATAGCTACAGAAGGTAAAGAAAATTCCCGACTCAGCTTGTTCGCCACAAGACCAATCACACCTTCGTGAAAATTTTGGTGGCTAACAACCAAAAGTTTATGTTCCTCTGCCAAAACTCTTGCTTCCTTCTGCGCAACACTAAGCATAGAATCTGTCTTATCTTGCCGCTCCCTATTAAGCCGATTCAACTTACGCGCTAATTGCCTAGCAAGTCCCCTATCAGTAGCGCAAAGCAGCCGCAAAGAATCCATTGCCGAAGCCAACCTACCAGCAGAATTTATTCGTGGTGCTAATAACCAACCTAGCTCATAAGTACCTATATTACCTTTTTCTACACCAGCCACATTCATCAGCTCTTGCACTCCGATGCAAGGACTCTCATTCAGCACTTCCAGTCCATACTTCACAAAGGACCGGTTCGCCCCCAAAAGCGGTTCCACATCCGCTACTGTAGCCAGCGCTACCAAACCTAACAAGCGTTCCGCCGCAGGGGCTGGAGAATGCGGCGGGTTCGATCTAAGTTCAACTAGTCGCCTTGCAATTAACCACGCAACCCCCGCACCACAAATCTTATCTGTCCAAAGAGTTGGAACCTTAGGAACATCTTCACTTTTTTGGTGGTGATCAGTAATCAGAACCTGCCAACCCATTTCTTGTGCCATGTTTATTTCCTTTTCCGCTGTAATCCCACAATCCACGGTAATTAAAAGTCCTTTCTGATCTTCATTTGTAATTTGAAATTTGTTATTTGTAATTTCTCGGAGGGATTCCTCCGAGATCCCGTAACCTTGCTCAAATCGGTCAGGAATAAAAGGTAAACATTTCTCATAACCCAAATAATGGTAAATAGTTTTCCAAAGAATAGCTGTAGCACACACACCATCAGCATCAAAGTCTCCGTGAATAATAATAGGCCTATCCTGCTCAATTGCAGAAAGAATAATATTCGTTGCTCTTTTCAAATTTTTAGAAGATAAACCAAAACTAGAAAGAGGTAAATCTGCAGGGCGGGATGGGTTTAAAAATTCTTTTCCAGCCAAATCATTCTCAATACCTCTTTGCTTCAAAAGTTCTTGAGTAATCCTACTTAAAAATTCCTCTTGTTCCAAACCTTTTACTTGGTTAAAAAAATCTTTATTTTTTATTTTCCAAACATAATGAGGCACAGAGCAATTTTAACACACACTAAAACATGGAACTTTTGAATTGAATTTGTCCTATATTATTGGTATAATTACGTGTATTGTTTGGAAACGGCATCAATAGAAGGAGAAAAGGTAAAATGATGGCACCAAATAAGTTCTGGTTTTGCGTAGCTGCCACAGCAATGGCAGCTGTACTTCTCGCCCTATCCTGGGGGCACGCCGCCCCAGAATGGCTGGAACCGGGAGCACGGGTAATCTGCCAGAAAAGCACTCTGGCAAAAACATACCCAGATCCCGAATTCAGTTTTGAGCCCTTGGCACCAAAAGTCAAAGAGGGTGCCACTCTCACAGTTACAGAGGGCAAAAACTGGCGGGAACGGGTGGGTTTGATTAGCCCCGAGTACTACGTGCTGGTGTCAAACGAGCACGGAGTTGAACTCGGGTATGTCCGGGAAGATTGCCTCGTCCCAACCGAGAACGGGTAGTCCCAGCACTGCCGAGGCTTTTGGTTTCTGTAAGGAATTCGCATCAGCGAATCCAGATAGTTACAGACTAACCAGAGCCTCGGCAGCCGTAAAGCAATAAAAACACTATTTTTTTACACGCTCACATATTCTCTTCTACATCCATACATAAAATATAGAAAATTAAGTAACCAATCCGCGTAAATTCGTTTTTTATTTGCGTTTAGCCGCGAGGTCTTTCCAGACAGTAAGAAGAGGTGCAGCAATAAAAGTGGAAGAATAAGTACCAAGAATTGTCCCAATAAGAAGAGCCACTGCAAACCACCGAATAGTTTCTCCCCCCAAAAGAACCAAAGAAAGAAGCATAAAAATAATTGTAAAAGAATCATTTAAAGCGCGGACAATGGTTGCGTTTATTGCTCTATTAACAATTCCGTTATACTGCTGAGTACTAACTGATCTCCCAAATCTTTTTGCTTCTTGCCGAATAGAGTTAAACACCACTACAGTATCGTGAACAGAAAGGGAAAGAGTGGTAAGAACAGCGGTAACAAAGAGAGTATCCACCTCCACACCCAAGAAGTAACCTAAAATAGCAAAAGACCCGACAAGAATAAGGCTATCGTGAAGCATTGCCAGTGCAGCACAAATTCCATACATTAAATCCTTAAACTGCCAAGCAGCATAAGCCATAATAAATCCAATTGCCAAAACAACTGCGATCAATGTCTTGGTTAAAAGTTCTCGTCCTAAAGTAGGCCCAACTGTTTCAAACCGCACAACACTTACCTCCCCAATCTTATCCCCCAATACCTTAACTAGCTTATTTTTCTCATCTTCAGTAATAGGTTTTAGTCTCATCAAGGCATTATTATCTCCTGCTTCTTGCACAGAAATTAGCTTATTCTCCAAATCCCCTAACTCTGTTTTTAAATTTGTAATTTGCAATTCGGTATTTTCTTGGAGCGAGAGCTCCAAAATGCTTCCCCCTGTGAAGTCAATGCTAGGCCTTAAACCCCAAAATCCTAAAGAACCAATACTAAGAAACAAAAAGATTCCAGAAATTAGAAAATAAATTTTTTTATATCGTAAAAAATCAATCACAATCTTATCTCCTAAAATCAACTAATAGAAAGCCCGGACCAAAGCCCTAGTAACTACTACCCCTGTAAACAACCCCACTAAGACTCCCAAAGCCAAAGTCAAAGCAAACCCACGTACCATGCCCGATGTGTTTAAAAGGCCCCACTCAAAGGGGTTAAAGAGCAAAAAACAGATTATAAGTGTATAAACATTTGCATCTTTAATTGCA
>JAYEID010000012.1 GCA_034659915.1 Patescibacteria group bacterium | reverse complement strand
GAGCTTTGTGCAGAAACCGATTTTGTTTCTCATAGGGATGAGTTTAAAGATCTGGCATACGAGTTGGCAATGCAGATTTGTGCAATGGCGCCTGAGGACAAAGAGGAACTTTTGGAGCAGGAGTGGATCCGTGACCCAGAAAAGAAAATAAAAGATCTAATTCAAGAAATGGCTGTAAAGACAAAGGAAAATGTGGAAATTGGAAATTTTTACCGTATTGCAGTTGGTGAAGAATAGCGCGCGAAGAATAGGACCTAAAAGCTAGGTCTGCTACTTTTTATTTTTTAGATCCCCAGTCACTAGTTATAAGGTTCTTGTTGCATTTTTATTGTTATGACTTTTTTCCAGATTGCTGGGACAACTCTAGTTCTCTCTATTTTAGTACTGTTTCATGAGTTTGGACACTTTCTGGCAGCTCGTTTGTTTGGGTGGGAGGTTGAGGAGTTTGGGATTGGTTACCCACCTCGCTTGGCTGGGAAGAAAATAGGCGGTACTATTTTTTCTCTAAACTTGATACCTTTTGGCGGGTTTTGCGGTTTTTCTGAAGAGGAAATGTATTCTCAGCCTAAAAGAGAACAGTTAGGGGTTATGGTTGCGGGGATCTTGGCTAATTTTGTTTTAGGGTGGTTGTTTTTTTCTACTCTTTTTGCTGTGGGGTATCCTTATATTGAAGGGGAAGTTTCTATTGAAAATGTTAATGCCGGATCTCCTGCTGAGGAAGTAGGAGTTTCTGAAGGCTCTCTTATTGTTTCAGTTGATGGGTTGGAGGTAAAAAGCAGGGGAGATGTGTTTCTCAGGGCTCAGAAGAGGGCGGGAAATGAAATTACGCTTACTGTAAAAAATCCTAATAGTGGAGAGTTTGAAACCTTTCGATTAGTACCGAGAAAAGATCCCCCACCAGGACAGGGACCGTTGGGAATTGACTTAGATTTTGAGGGAGAGGAAAAATTAGAAAGAGTTTCTTTCTTTCAAGCACCTTTAAAGGGATTAAGGGAGAGTGTCTTTGTTTTACGCGATATGGTTGATGGTCTTAGCTGGATGTTAGGACAACTTATTTTTGCTGGACGAGTTCCTACCGAGATTGCGGGACCAGTTGGTGTTTACAGCGCTACATTACAGGTTTCACAGATGGGTATCAGGTATCTTGTGCAGTTTATAGCTTTTCTTAGTCTTAATTTAGCTCTTTTTAATATTCTTCCTTTGCCTGCATTGGATGGTGGCCAACTTGTTTTTGTGGTGGTTGAAGTTTTACAAGGAAAAAAAGTCCGGACAGAGGTTAAGCAACTGATAAATGCTGTGGGTATAGCCCTTTTGGTACTTTTGGCAATTTTAGTGACGATTCAGGATGTGCACCGGTTGCTTTAATTGCAAATTCAAAGGGAGCAGTGCCGGTTGGTGGCATGCTAATTTTTATTTTGTTGAAGTGTTAAGTGTAGTAAAAAAATGGTAAAGTATTGTAAAGAATTGATGATATGTTGTGTTGTTGGTTTTCTACATTGTTAGAAGTTAGGGAGTTAAGAAGTTAAAAAGGGTGGTGTTAGGTTCATTTTTAACGCGAGGGCCAAAGGCCCGAGTTCTTTACGCAGGTCTGCCTGCACTTTAACGCAGCTTCTGAGCTGTACTTAACGCTGACGGTTAAGGAATTTATTATATTTTTCTAGTAACGTAAGTTAGGAATAAAAATTTAGATGCGATATTCAAATCTTTTTGGAAAAACAACAAAGACTGTTCCCCGGGATGTTTCTGTTCCTAGCCATAAACTTCTCTACAAAGGGGGGTTTATTCGGCAAGCAGCTTCAGGCTTTTACTCTTTTCTTCCTCTTGGAATGAGGGTTTGGACAAAGATCCAAGCAGTAATAGAAAATGAAATGGATCGTATTGGTTGTCAGCGTTTAGTAGTACCCACCTTACATCCGCTTGAAATTTGGAAAGTTACTAGTCGCGATACTGCTTTTGGAGGAGAGATGTTTTTGACAGAGGATCATAGTGGTAGTCAGTTTGCAATTGGTGCTACTGCTGAAGGGATGATGGTGGAGTTGGTTAAAAAATTTTCTCCTAGTTATAGAGATCTGCCTATTTTAATTTATCAATTTAGTCGTAAGTTTCGTGATGAAAAGCGCCCCCGCGGTGGGTTATTACGGGTGAAGGAGTTTATGATGAAAGATGCCTACTCACTTTGTCAGAGCGAGGAGCAAGCGTTGAAAGTTTACCAAAAGTTTTATAATGCGTACTTACGGATTGCAGAGAAGCTTGATCTAGACCCAGTCCCAGTGGAAGCTGAGAGTGGTGCTATCGGTGGGGACTACAACCACGAGTTTATTGTTTTGTGTGAGGATGGAGAATCTACAATTTTTACTTGCAATTCTTGTGATTACGCAGCAAGTGAGGATCGAGCTGAGTTTAGACGGGAAGAAATTAACTTAGATGAAGAGGAAAGGCCATTTGAGATTATTGAACAACCAGAGTGGGTAAAGACAATGGAAGATAATGTTAGACATTATGGGGAGCCTCTTTATAAATATTTGAAAAATGTTGTTTACAAAACTTCTGATGGGGATTTGGTGGTTGCTTCTATTCGTGGCGATCAGGAAGTAAATGAAGCTAAGCTCCGCCGTGTTTTGGGTGTGGCTGCTTTGGAACCAGCAGAGCCTGAGGATTTAGCCAAAATTGGGACAAAGCCTGGGTACGTGCATTCTTGGGGGATAGAGGGTGTTACTTATATTGGAGATTTGGGATTAACAAAAGTTAAGAACTTTATTGGGGGACAAAAGGAAGAAGAGACAGATTCTGTTAATGTTAATTATGGTCGTGATTTTGAGTACGAGATTCTTGCAGATATTGTTATGGCAGAGGAAGGTAAACTCTGTCCTCGTTGCGAACACGGCAAGCTGGAAAAGAAAAGGGGTATAGAATTTGGCCATTGCTTTAAGCAGGATCTCTTTTATACTAAGCCCCACCGCGGCTATTTTGTTGACGAGAATGGTGAGGGAAAACCAATGTGGATGGGCGCTTATGGTATTGGAATAGGGCGGGCAATGGCTACTGTGGTAGAAACTCACCACGATGCGAAAGGTATAATTTGGCCAGAAAGCGTGGCTCCTTATAAGGTTCATCTTTTGGATCTAAATAAGGAAGATTCCGAGGTGGTTGGTGTGGCGGAAGATGTTTACCACAAATTGCAGGAAGCTGATATTGAAGTTCTTTATGATGACCGAGAACAGTCTGCGGGAGAAAAGCTTGCTGATGCAGATCTTATTGGTATTCCTTGGCGGGTGATAGTAAGTTCGCGTTCTTTGGAGGATGGTGGGGTTGAAGTTAAGAAGAGAGGAGAGGATGAGGAGAAAGTAACGGGTGTTGATGGATTGACGTTACTACTTAATAGAAGTAACTAGTGGTAAGCAGTTAGCAGCTGGTAACTAGTAATTAGCGAGTAGTAAGTAGTAAGTAATTAGTGATTAGTAACTAGTAATTAGATATCCGCATTCTGCTGTCAGCAATTAACAATAAGCAATTATTTTCCACCTCCCTTTATTTCTTATTCATTATTCATTATTTATTATTTCTTATTTAATATTTCGTATTTATTTGGAGCTTCGTCCGCCTCCGCCGGCCGGCGGATCGGGTGTCCGTATTCCGCGTACGATGTACAGCACCCCACTCTCCGCATTTGTCATTTGTAATTTATTTTTATCTCCTATCCCTTATCCCTTATCTCCTATTTACTATTTCTTATCTTCTTTCTGCAATCTACCAAGACCTCCGGGGATTCGATTCCGAAACCCCGCAGGTCTTTTAGGTTCGAGTGCCTGCCTGCCGGCAGGCAGGTCCAGTTTCTTCTCTCTTATTCGTAGTATATTTGTAGTATTCGTAGTCAATTCGTAGCATAAATAGAATTCATACCTTAACTATTCGTAACAGATTCGCTATATTAAATTCGCAACGTATTCGCTATACTAATTCGCATTAATTCGCTACTGTTAAATTCGCATAAATTAGCTATATCAATTCGCATAGATTCGCTATCCCAATTTTTCTTTTCATATAGGGAGGAGTTGAGGTTTGACCTGTTTATTTCCTGTAGGGAAGCCTTTTTCTTTTTGGGCATAATTTGCTTACCTTGTTGTAAAAGTGTAAAATTTAAGCGACAGAATTTATTTTAAGTTTAAAAGTTTTTTTAATAAGGAGGTGTAATTTAGTACACGTGACTGAAGTTAAGGTACGGGAGGGGGAGTCTATTGAGCAAGCGCTTCGCCGCTTTAATCAAAAAGTTTATGATGCCGGGATTATAGAAGAGTTGAAAAAGCGAGAGTATTACAGACCACCGTCAGAGATAAAGAAGAAAAAGAGAAAAGAACTTGAATGGCGATTCTCTCAGCATCATAAATGAGCTTAACTTCTCGTATAAAAGAAAATTTAAGAAAAGCAATTAAGGAAGAAGCTTCTTTAAAAGTTTCAGTTCTCCGTATGCTTTCGGCAGCCTTGCATAATGCTGAAATTGCAAGTAGGGGAGAGTTGTCGGAGGAAGAAGAGATTGAGGTAATTTCAAAGGAAGCTAAGAAGCGGAAAGAGTCAATAGAAGCTTACAGGGAAGGTGGGAGGGAAGACCTCGCTAGTAAGGAGGAGAAAGAACTAGAAATCATTGAGGGCTATCTTCCTACACAGCTTTCCGAGCAGGAGATTCGAGATATTATTAGGAAAAGTATAGAGGATTTAGGTGCTGTGGACTCAGCTGATCTGGGTAAGGTAATGGGAGCAGTAATGCCAAAGGTAAAAGGTAGGGCGGAGGGAAGCAAGGTTAGGGAGCTTGTTGTGGATATTTTAGAAGGTTGAGCTGAAAGCCTTTTTTGAATAATTTATTATGTCTAAGTTTAAAATCTCCTTTGCTCTGGTGGATGATAATAAAATGAAAGAGCTTAATGAAAAATATCGTGACCAAGAAGGGGTAACTGATGTGCTTTCTTTTGAAATAAAAGAGGCTACAGAAGACGGCATCTTTCTCTTGGGTGAGGTTGTTGTTGATAAAGAGAAAGCAGAAGAGCAGGCAAAAGAAATAGGAAAAGAGGTTGAGGAAGAAGTAGCTGATTTGATTCGGCACGGCGTTTTGCATCTTCTGGGTAAGCATCATGATTAGAGCATTAGAGATATCCTGATAGCTTGTTACCCCTTAAGAGGTAAGATGTTAAAGGTTAGATATACAGTGGATAAACAGTAGATAAATGCTTGATATACAATAGCTATACGATGCATGTACAAAAGATACATAATTGTTTATCTATTGTTTATCGCGAATCCTTTAGGCCAAGCATTTATTGCAGCTTTCGAGCTGTACTTTTCGAACTCCATATAGTTTTTTGAGGGTAGCGCACTGTAATTGTTATTCAAACGAAGTTTATGTCAAAATTAGTTGTTGGCCTTGGAAATCCCGGCGAAGAGTATAAAAATACCCGCCATAATGCGGGCTTTTTAGTTATAGATTTGCTAAGGTCTGTTAGAAGTATTTGTAGGGATTTCTCTAGTCTTGAAAAGACAAGTACAGATTTTGCAGTCATGTATAAGTGTGATGATGTGTTCTTACTTAAGCCCCAGACTGGGATGAATTCTTCGGGAGAAGCGGTAGCAGAAATTGTTAGAGAAAAAAGCATTGACCTCGACAACTTATTGGTAATTCATGATGACTTGGACCTTGGTCTAGGTGATTACAAGCTTCAAAAGTATCGTGGTGCAGCGGGGCATAATGGGGTTCAGTCTATCATTGGCTCCCTGGGTACGAAGAATTTTTGGCGCTTGCGATTAGGGATTGGTCTACCTTCGCAAGGGATTGATGCTGCAGACTATGTATTGGCACTGTTTAGTGATAAAGAATTGAATATGGTCAAGAGTTTAACTGAAAATGAGTTGGTAGCTGTTATTAAGGAGTGGATTGAGGATTAGTAGTACGGTGGTAGTTTGGGATTTTGTCAATTACTATTACTATTGAGTTACGTGTGGTTTCTTAATCACAATTTACGCGACTTCCCAGCCGCAAATTACTATTGTTTTATGCAGCTTCTGAGCTGCACATCTTATGTTTTATACTAAGTATCGCCCACAGAAATTTGAAGAGCTAGTTGGCTTGGAGGCGGTTAAGAATTCTCTTTTAAAATCCCTTTCTAAGCGGAGAGTAGGGCATGCATATCTCTTCGCAGGCCCTCGGGGAACAGGTAAGACAACCACGGCTAGACTGCTGGCTAAAGCAGTTAATTGTGAGAAAGCTGGTGAGAAAAATTGGTCTGGCGAGCCTTGTGGAGAGTGCGCTTCTTGTAAAGCAATTGCGGCAAACAAGTTTATGGATCTAATTGAGATTGACGCTGCTTCCAACAGGAGGATTTCAGATGTTAGAAGATTGCGGGATAGAGTTAAGTTGGCACCTACCCAGGGTCGGAAGAAAGTTTATGTGGTAGATGAGGTTCATATGCTTACTCGGGAAGCTTTTAATGCGCTTTTAAAAACTCTAGAGGAGCCTCCGCAGCATGCTATCTTTATTTTGGCTACTACTGAGCCAAAGCGGGTTCCAGCAACTATTAGGTCCCGTTGTCAAATTTTCGAATTTAAGCGTGCTCGAGAAGATCAGGTTGTGGATTTGTTGAAAATGATTTGTGAGAAAGAAGGAGTATCTTTGCCAGAAAATGATTTAAGAAAAATAGCACGGGCTGCGCGCGGGGCGTATCGAGATGCAGAGACAATTTTGGAGCAGGTTATTGTTGGAGGAGAAAGTGTTGATGCCGTGGTTGGGGGGAGCCGAAACTTGGATATCCCATCTTTTGTAGATTTTTTGATAGAGAGTGACAAAGAAGCTGCATTGGTTTTTCTAAATAAATATTACGAAAGTGGGGGAGACCTTGAGTTTTTCTATAGCAACCTTTTGGATTATTTGCGAGATCTTTTGCTTATTAATGCCGAGGTTGGAGAGGAGCTGGTGGAAGCTTCAGAAGAGGAATTTGGAAAAATGTGTGAACAGGCAAAGTCCTTGACGGTAGCGAGAAATAGGGAATTGATTAATGAAATTACTCAGTCTGAGAAATACCTTTCAGTCTCTCCTATTCCTACTCTAGGTCTTGAGTTGGTAGTTGTAAGTTTTTTAGAAAATAGCGAGAGCAAGTCTTCTCAAAATAGTAAGGAAAAGGCTCCTAATTCGGGAAATACAGCTTCTGAGGGAAATAAGAATGAGAAAGATGGGAACGCTACTGCTGAAAGTGCTTATGTTAAGAGTAGGTGTGTGCAGAACTTAAGAAAGGTGAAGGAAAATTGGAAGCAAGTTTTAAATTCAGTAAAGCCTTATAACCACTCTCTTGGTGCACTACTGAGATCTGTCCGGCCCAAATCTTACGATGGCGAAGTTTTGGTACTAGAAGCTTTTTACTCTTTTCATAAGGATAAGTTAAATTCAACTAAGAATAAAACGCTTATTGAAAAAGTGATAGAAGATGTTATTAGAGTTCCTGTGCGAGTGGAGTGTGTTTTGGGCTCGGAGGATTCTTTTGCTTCTGTTTCGGATAATAGTAGTGAAGGAGGTAATAAAGCGGAAGAGGAAAAAGGTAGTGAGGGATCTGAGGAGAGCTCTCCGCAGGACAAAAAAAAGAGTGGGGGGAAGGGGAATGTCTCGGATCATAAGAGCTTGGAAAAATATGATGAGGAAGCAGCTAAGATTTTTAGTGATGACTTAGTTTAACCTCGGCTTGTACTTTTCCTTTCTATTTTCTTCCTGGTAGGCAAAAAAAAATGGAAATACCAAAACCAGTACAAAATTTAATAAACGCATTGCAAAGGCTTCCTGGTATAGGACCAAAGACAGCAAAAAGGCTGACTTTTTATCTTCTTTATGTTCCTGAAGAAGAAGTGGACTTGTTAGCTGAGGCATTGTTTGAGTTGCGAAAGAAGACTGTTCTTTGTGAAATTTGTTTTAGTGTTGATGAGGAGAGCCCATGTAAAATTTGCCGCTCTTCGGGTAGGGACAAATCAACTATATGTGTAGTTGAAAGCCCGTTGGATGTTTTGGCGGTAGAGGGTACTACTGATTATAAAGGTCTCTATCATGTTCTACATGGTGTTATTTCGCCTGTTAATAATATTGGTCCTGAAGATTTGAAGATTAATGAATTGGTGGACCGCGTGAAAAATAGCCCGCAGCACCTGCCTGCCGGCAAGGCAGGTTCCCCAGCCCCTGGGGCTTCTCCTGCTGCGGCCGATGAATCGGAAAGCGATGAGCGGATTTCCGAGGTAATTATTGCTACTAACCCATCGATGGAGGGGGAATCAACAGCAATGTATATAAAAGAGCAGTTAGAGTCGCTGAATATAAAGATTACTCGAATTGCTAAAGGTTTGCCGGTAGGAGGGGATTTAGAATATGCTGACCAGGTAACACTTTCCCACGCTTTTGAGGGACGCACAGAATTTTAGGGATACAGATTTTTTGCTTGTTGTTGACTACTTTTTGCTCAAAGTTTGAAGTTACCTCTTGTTGATTTTTTTTTCTTATTCTCTATTTTTCGTTTTTGGAACTTGATCCGCCAGCCGGCGGATGTGATTTGTAATTTCTTCCGTATTATTTTCTATTTCTTATCTCTTGTTACTAGTCTCTTGTCTTCAGTCTCTTCTCATGTTTTTTGTTCTATGTTCCCATGGTTTACCTTTCCTATGTTATTATATAGTTATGTCTAAGCTGATTTTTTACAATACATTATCTCGAAAAAAGGAAGAGTTTGAACCTTTGAAAGACGACTTTGTACGAATGTATGACTGTGGACCTACAGTTTATATGTATGCTCACATTGGAAACATGTGGCGGTATATTATGTCGGATTTGATTCGGCGCGTTTTGGAATACAATGGTTATACTGTTAAGCAAGTAATGAATATTACTGATGTAGGTCACTTGACCGATGATGATTTGGCTGCGGATAGTGGTGAGGATAAGATTGAAAAGGCAGCACGAGAAGAGAAAAAGACTCCTGAGGAAATAGCGGATTTTTATACCAACGCCTTTTTAAGAGATTTAGAAAGACTTAATATACAACAGCCACACGTAATGCCTAAGGCAACAGAGCATGTTGGAGAGATGATTGAGCTTATCAGGACCCTGGAAGAAAAGAATTATACATACAAGGCTGGTAGGTATCTGGTCTTTGACATTTCAAAATTTGCAGAATATGGGAAGCTTTCGGGGAAGAATTTGGAGGAGCTTCGTGCTGGTGCGCGGCTTGAACCAGTACCGGGGAAGAAGAACCCTTTTGACTTTGCATTATGGATAGTGGATGAAAATCATCTCCAGAAGTGGAAATCACCGTGGGGTACGGGTTATCCTGGTTGGCATATTGAGTGTAGTGCAATGAGTATGGCGTACTTGGGTGAACAGTTGGATATCCATACTGGGGGCCAAGATAATATCTTTCCCCACCATGAAAATGAAATTGCCCAAAGCGAAGCTGCAACAGGAAAGAAATTTGTTCAAACTTGGTTACACGCAGCTTTTTTGCAGGTTGAGGGTGGAAAGATGAGTAAGTCAGAAGGAAACCTTTATACTATTGGTGATTTGGTGGAAAGAGGATACGACCCCTTAACCTTTCGGTATCTTTGTCTTACAGCTCGTTATCGACATCCTCTAAACTTTACTTGGGAGGCATTAGACTCGGCCCAGAGCGCCTTGACGCGCCTCCGCCAAAAATTAAGGAGAAGTGCCAATGTCGAGGAAAGTTACCAATTGACAGAACCTTTGGTTGAAAAGCAGGATTATTATCAACAACAGTTTCTTCAAGCAGTAAATGATGATTTAAATATGCCAAAAGCGCTGTCTGTGGTGTGGGAAGTTGTCAAAGAGGGAGAAAGAGACTCTGCTTTTCAATCTGTAGCCCGCAAGCTTGTTTCGGATTTTGATCATGTTCTGGGCTTAGGTCTAGGAAATGTGGAAGTTACACATGTTCCTGAGGAAGTGGAAAAGTTAGTTAAAAAACGTGAGCAGCTTCGAAAAGCTGGTGAATACAATGAAGCAGATAAGGTTCGAGAAAAGATAAGAAAATTAGGGTTTTCTGTTGAAGATACTCCGGAAGGCTCCCGAATTCAAAAATTATTATAGCTCCTCAATAAAATAAACTATCTGGTAATTACTAAAATTATGAAAAAAATTTTGCTGATTCTGATAATTTTACCGCTTTTTGTCTTGGGGGCGTTTTCATTCTTATTTTTGCGTGAAGACCCGCCCCTAGAGGAGAAATTTGTGCAAAATGTACGCGAGGGGACTAAGCTAGTGCAGGAATCAGATGTCCAGAAAGTTCAGGAGGAAGAGCAAAGTGCAACAGGCTCTTCGGGCATTAGTGTTAGGTCTCCCGGAGAAAAAGTATTGTTAGATTCTCCTAAGCATGTGTATCAATCTTTTAATAATTGCGGTCCTGCAACCCTTTCTATGATTTTATCTTGGTACGGCGTGGATGCTTCTCAGGCTGAGATTGGCGATAAGATGAGGCCATATCAAAATCCGGAAGGGGATAATGATGATAAAACTATTTTTACCCACGAATTTGTAGATTGGGCGGAGGAGTATGGTCTTGGAGCTGTTAACAGGGTAAATGGTGACATTGAAATGCTTAAAAAATTAACAGCAAACGGCTTTCCAGTAGTAGTAAAAACTTGGCTTTATGCTAATGATGATATTGGTCATTTTAGACTCGTTCGCGGTTACAATGACTCTGCCCAAAAGATAATTCAGGATGATTCTTATCAGGGACCAGACCGAAGAATTTCTTATTATGATTTCTTGTTACTGTGGCAACCTTTTAATTATAACTATATAGTAGTTTATCAAAAGGAAGATGAAGAATTACTAAGGGAAATTTTAGGTGAGGAATTTAGGGAAGGGGCAGCCTGGGAAAATGCATTGAGGCGAGCGCAAAAGGAGGCAAAGCTTTCTCCAGAGAATGTTTATCCTCAATTCAATCTATCTACTAGTTCTTTTCATTTAGGCAAATATGAACAGGCTGTTCAAGCTTTTGAAGAGGTGCAAGAAGATTTGCCCCGCCGAATGCTCTGGTATCAGATTGAGCCGATAAAAGCATATACAGAATTGGGTGATTATGAAAAAGTTTTTGATATTACTGATGAAATTTTGGAAAACGGAAACCGCGCTTTTTCTGAGCTTTACCAACTTCGGGGAGAGATATATTTGGAACAAGGTGAAGAGGCTAAGACACGGGAGCAATTTGAACTAGCAGTGAAATATAATGAAAATTGGAGTAAACCTAAGGAGTACTTGCGCCAGTTAAATTGATTTTAATAGATTGCGTTCCATAGTAAACTTAAGTTATGGATGTATCTGTAGGAATTGTAGGGCTTCCTAATGCTGGAAAATCAACACTTTTTAATGCTCTTCTTGGTCGTAGTGTGGCTAATACCGCTCCATACGCGTTTTGTACGATTGAGCCGAACGTGGGGGTGGTGGAAGTAAAAGACGAGCATTTAGACCAGCTTGCAGAAGTTTTAAATCCAAAAGAAAAAATACCTGCTGCTATTGAGTTTGTGGATATAGCTGGCTTGGTCAAAGGTGCACATGAGGGTGAGGGTCTGGGCAATGAATTTCTTTCTCATATCAGAAATGTGGATGTTGTGTTGCATTTGGTTCGTGCTTTTGAAGGCGAGGGTGTGGAAAGGGTAGGTGGTGCTGATCCTGCGGAGGATTTGCAAACAGTTAATACGGAGTTGTTGCTCAAAGATTTAGAGAGGATTTCGAAATTCCAAATCCAATCCGCCGGCCGGCGGACCAAGTTCCAAAAAGGAAATGTAAATAAGAGAGAAACAATAAAAAAGAGGGCGGTTGAGAAGGTGTCAAAGGTTTTGGAGGAGGGGAGATTGGCTGTGGAAGCAAAGCTTACAGAAGAAGAGGAAGAGGCGATAGAGGATTTGAATTTATTAACTATGAAGCCGCAGTTGGTGGTGGCCAATATAGACGAGGCTGCTGCAGGAGAAGCCCCAGGGGCTTCTGCGGACCTGCCTGCCGGCAAGGCAGGTCTAGCTCCTGAGGCTGAGGAATGCGGTAGCCTATCTTCGGCCATCCCCATTTGTGCCAAGTTGGAAGAGGATTTAGCGGATTTTACGCCGGAAGAAAGGAAAGAGTACTTAGAGGGGGTTTGTATTTCGGAGTCTGCTTTGGATAAGGTAATCCGCGGCTGCTATAATCTTTTGGAATTGATTACTTTCTACACTGTTAAGGGAGGGGAGATTGTTCGTGCTTGGCCAATTAAGAAGGGTTCTTCTGTTTTGCGGGCAGCTGAAATTGTGCATAGTGATTTTGCCGAGAATTTTATCCGGGCAGAAGTTGTTCAAGTCCAAGAGCTGATTGAGGCTGGTTCGTGGTTAGCTGCAAAGGAACAGGGAATTATTGATGTGCGTGGGAGAGATTATATTGTCCACGATAGTGATGTGGTTGAGTTTAAGATTTGAAATAGCTAATTAATGCGAATTAGTATAGCGAATACGTTGCGAATTTAATAATAGCAAATTCATGTGAATTGGGAGGAAGGGACTGGAACCTAAGAGAACCTGCAAGGGTAGTACCATACGGCACACCCCAGGGGTCTACGGATGTAGTCCTTGGAGAACAGCACCACCGCAGTACTACGTAGAGTACACGGCAGGCGTAGGGTACGTCCCTTCGGGTCTCGATAACTAAATAACAAATTACAAATTCCAAGTTCCAAACAAATAAAGAAATAATAAATAATAAATAAGGGATAATGAATAAGAGATAGGAAATAGGGGATGAATTTTAAATGACGGCTAGAAGTCATTCTGAGGAGGTTTTCTTAAACCGACGAAGAATCGACCGCGATGTTGCAGTTTATTGCAGGGGATTCTTCGCCTCGCTGGAAGCTCGGCTCAGAATGACTGCTAAATTGAATCGGGAACTCTTTCAGGATGATCGCGGTGTACGGAAAGCGGAGGGCGGATTGGACCGCAGAGTGACGAGTGGTTGTTGATAGCTAATAGCTGACAATTTACTTGTTTTATGTTAAGATTTAGCCCGCTATGTCTACTTATGAATTGCTTTTTATTTTGAAACCAGATTTTGCTGAGTCTGAGTTAGAAGGAGTTTTGGAACAGATTCGGGATGTTGTGGAAAAGAGTAGGGGAGAGGTAATTGAGGAAGACTCTTGGGGAAAGCGATCTTTGGCTTATAATATAAAGGGGTTTCAGGAAGGCTATTATTTTGTTTGGCAAATTTCTGTGCCTGAAACAGATGTAGCTTATTTGAAAAAGACCTTAGGAATGAACGATGACCTTATAAGATTTATGCTTGTTAAGTAGGGAAGGATCTTATTAAAGTGCGTAGTAGTTTACATATAGATATTATATTTTGCTCTTTTGCGGAAGGGGGTGTTGCAAAGAATGGGAGCACGATCTGAAAACTTAGCAGTAATTATTGGTAATTTAACGCGCGACCCGGAGGTTCGTGATACATCTGGCGGTCATACAGTGGCTGGTTTTGGTGTGGCTACTAACCGAGAGTGGGTAACTTCTGATGGGCAGAAGAAGGAGGATACGCAGCTTCACGAAGTGGTAGCGTGGGATGGTTTAGCCAAGGTGTGTGAACAGTTCTTGGTTAAGGGTAGTAAGGTATATGTGCGTGGGCGCCTTCAAACTCGATCTTGGGAGGATGAAAGTGGGCAACGCCACTATAAGACTGAGATTGTTGCTGACAAAGTTGTAGTGTTGGATAGTCGGAAGCCATCTGGCAGGAAGGAAGAGGCAACGGAAGATGTGGAAGTTGAGGAAGGTTCGGAAGCAGAGGATGTTGATGAGGATATTGTCGAGGAGGTAGAAGAAGAGTAACGCCGCAAAGTTTTGATTGATTTTTACTCTTCTGTTTTTTTTTTCCGCGGGGGCGGGCTAGTGCCCGCCTACCGGGAAGTGTTTGTAATTTTTGTTAGAAATTTTTTTAAGAAATGCCGAGAAAAAGATCCAATAAAAAAAAGAATTATCATAAAGGACCCTGTTTTTATTGTCAAAGTGGTAGGGATGTTGATTATAAAGATGTGTTGCACCTGAAACGGTTTTTGACACGTCGGGGGAAGATTCGTCCACGAGAGCAAACAGGTCTTTGTGCAAGGCACCAGCGCGAAATAGCCACTGCTATCAAACGTGCGCGGGAGGCAGCACTTATTTCTTATGTTAATAGGTAGTTTTGTTTTTTATTCGTAGCTTTAGCTAATACAGGTTGCCGCGTCTTATTTGTTTATGTCTTCTAAATACCGTAGATTAGTTTTCCTTTCTTTAGTTTTTTCCCTTTTTACCTTTTGGGTTGGTCATTGCCTTGGTTCTGGTAAATTTAACCAGGTAAGAAACACGTGGCTAGATAGTGTTGTTAGCCTTTCTAGGCAGAATGAAAGCGTAGGTAGGAGTCGTGCCGACCTTGATTTGTTTTGGAAAGTTTGGGATCTCCTTTACAAGTATCACTTGAATCGGAATGAGTTAGTTACCCAGGATCTAATTTACGGAGCAATTTCCGGCTTGACAAAAGCTACAGGTGATCCGTACACAGCCTTTTTAACTCCGACAGAAAATGAGGCAGTTAAGGCAGGTATTGATGGTGAATATGAGGGTATTGGTGCTGAACTGGGTATGCGTGAGGGTCAGCTTCTTATAATCTCTCCTCTTGAGGGATCTCCTGCTGAGGCTGCTGGGGTTAGGGCAGGAGACAGGATTTTGGAAATTGATGGAAAGGATACAAGCGATCTTACGCTGTCGGAGGCTGTGGCAAAGATTAGGGGAAAGGCAGGTACAGAGGTGGTGCTGACTTTATTGGGAGAAGATGAGGAAGAGGCTCGCGAGGTTTCTATTGTAAGAGGAACTATTGAGCTTGAAAGCGTTAAGTGGCGTCAGGAGGAAAGTGGTATATATTATGTTCGGGTATCAAGATTTGGTGAAAAAACCGTATCTGAGTGGGATTCTGCAATAAGGGAAATTAGTTCTCAGGCAAATCTCAGAGGTTTGGTATTGGATTTAAGGAACAATCCGGGGGGTGTTCTTACTGCTTCCATAGAAATAGCATCAGATTTTATTGATAATGGTGTTATAATTAAAGAGCAGTTTGCAGAAGGTCCAGAAACAGATTTTACTAGTACTAGAGCAGCAAGGCTTGCTGGTGTTCCAGTAGTGGTGTTGGTAAATCGCGGTTCGGCATCTGCTTCAGAAATTTTGGCAGTTGCTTTGAAGTATCACCAAGGAGCTGTATTAGTAGGTAGGCAAACTTTTGGTAAAGGGACAGTGCAAGATGCGCGTGACTTAGATGATGGTTCAGGTGTTCATATAACTGTAGCTAGATGGCTAACTCCCAACGGTACTTGTGTAGAAGGGGAGGGTTTAAGTCCTGATTTTGAAATTGAAATTGAAGAACAAGATATAGAGCAGGACCGAGACCCCCATCTAGAGAAAGCAAAGCAACTGTTGCGGGAATAAAAGGTAACTTCTGTTAGGATTTTCCTGTGTTATACTTGATTAAGATTTATGAAAGAACGGCATTCCTGTTTTTTAATTTTTAATACAGCATTAGCAACTATTCTTTTGGTTGTTTTAGGAATTGCACTTGCTTTTCGGCTGGGGGGATACCAGATTAGTGCAATTTTTTCTTCATTGTCTCAGCAAGAACCACTGGTAACCACGAGAGTTGAAAGAGAGGTTGTTAGTGAAGAGACTGCAATAATAGATGTAGTGGAAGCAGCCCGCCCGTCGGTTGTTTCTATTTTAGTGGGTAAGGTAAGTTGGAATCCAGTAACAGGACCAGAGAAAATCGAGGGCGGGGTCGGTACTGGTTTTATAGTAGATTCGGATGGTCTTATTTTAACTAACCGGCATGTGGTTTCGGATAGTTCTGCTAGCTATACTGTGGTTTTGGATAATGACGAGGAGTATCAGGTTCAGGATATTTATCGAGATGCTTTTAACGATTTAGCAATTTTGAAGATAGATGCGCAGGGTTTGGAATCATTGCAACTTGGTGACTCGGACGCATTAAGGGTTGGGCAGAAAGTGGTAGCTATTGGAAACGCTTTGGGTGAATTTCCTAATGCTGTAACAAGTGGAATAGTTTCGGGAATTGGTCGTGGAATTACAGCTGCTACTGACCCTTTTGGTGGAACTGCTCAGCTATTAGAAGATGTTATTCAAACTGATGCAGCGCTTAATCTTGGTAATTCTGGTGGTCCTTTGCTCAATTTGTCTGCTGAGGTTGTGGGAATAAATGTAGCAATGACGCAAGGTGCGGAAAATATTGGTTTTGCTATTCCTGTTAATACTGTAAAGCCAACCTTGGAAAATTTTGAAAAACACGGGCGAATTGTTCGTCCGTTTTTGGGTATTAGCTATGTAATAATTAGTTCAGAAATAGCAGAAACACGGGATTTACCTGAAGGCGCTTATGTGAGGGAAGTTGTTGCAGCTTCTCCTGCTGAGGAGTCTGGGTTGCAGCCCTCTGATATTATTACAAAGATTGATAATACTGCAGTGAATGAAAATCAGACTCTTGCTGAAATTATTGCTCAAAAGTCGGTTGGGGATGAGATAACTATGGAAGTATATCGAAATGGTAATGAAATCACGCTCAAGGCTGAGTTGGTAGAGGCTCCCACTGATTAGCTTTTTTGCCGACTTGGTTAGAATGTTAGCTATGAGGTAGCAGCAAGAATTTCTTCGATATCTCCTTCAAGTATTCCTTCTAAATTGCGCCAGGATTTGTTAATGCGGTGGTCGGTGACCCGGTCTTGTGGGACGTTGTAGGTTCTTATTTTTCTGGAACGCTCGGCGCTACCAATCTGGGAACGCCTAAGATCGTCAATCTTTTCTTTCTTTTGTTCCCTTAGCAAGTGTGCGAGTTTCATTCTGAGAAGACTTAGAGCTTTCTCTTTGTTTTTTTGCTGGGTGCGGGAATCTTGGGATTCAACTGTTATTCCGGTTGGTTTGTGTGTAACTCGAACTGCTGTTTCAACTTTATTTACAAATTGTCCCCCTGGTCCAGATGCTCGGTATGTTTCTATTTCCAAGTTTTTGGGTTTAAGCTTGATCTTTTTAGTGGGAATAACAGGAAGTACAGCTACAGTAGCTGTAGAAGTGTGTATTCTTCCTGAGGATTCTGTTCTTGGAATTCTTTGGACTCGGTGTACACCCGATTCGTTTTTAAGTAGTTGATAGACATCTTTGCCAGCGATAGCGGCAGTAATTTCCCGTACACTTTTTAGTTCTCCAATACTTTTGGAAAGTATTTTAAACTTCCACCCTTTACTTTTGCCGTAATTCAGGTACATATTCCATAAATTCTTGGCAAATAAGCCAGCTTCTGTTCCGCCAGTACCTGCTCTTATTTCAAGAATGGCACGGTTGCTTCTAGGGGAAATCTGAGGCATTATTTTTCTATCCTTTCTAGCATTTCTTTGAGTGTTTTTGGTTGTTCTTCTTCTTTCTTTTCTTTCTCTTTTTCTTTCTTTTCCCTTTCTTTTTCTTCCTTTTCGCGAAGTTCTGCCTCCTTTCGTTTCCTTTCGAATTTTTCTACGCGCCCCTCACTGTCAATAAACTTGCTCTTGCCTGTGTAGAAAGGGTGGCAGGCGAAACATACCTCTACCTCTAGCTCTGGCTTAGTAGAGCCTAAGGTGAATTTATTTCCGCAGGCACAAGTTACTTTTGCCTCGGGATAGTATTTGGGATGCAAATCTTCTTTCATACCTTGTAGATTATAAGAGGTTGGGGCTTAACTTTCAAGGGTTTTTCCTATATTTTTGGTACTTACCAAGGTTTGTTCTCCAGTTTGCATATTTTTTAGAGTAATTTTCTCCTCTTTTGCTTCTTGGGGTCCGATAATTCCTACGTAAGGGATTTCCTTTCTACTAGCATAGGCTAGCTGATCTCGGAGGTCGGTGTTGGGATCTAGGAAAAGTTCGGTGGAAAAGCCTTGCGAGCGGATTTCTTGCGCTATATTAATTGTTTTTTCAAGAAGATCGGGATTAAAGATGGTTAGGAGTAGATCCACAGATGGTTTTACTTTCCCTTCCAGTAGGTTTAGTTTTTTAATTACATCACAAATTCGATCTAATCCTATTGTTGTACCCACTGCAGGTGTTTTTGGACCACCTAGCTTTTCTACTAAGTTGTCGTAGCGCCCCCCTCCTGTTACTGAGCCAAAATCTGGTTCTGTGACCTTGGTTTCGAAAATTGGTCCAGTGTAATAATCTAAACCGCGGACCAAGGTAGGTGTAAACTCGTAAATTTCTTTGGGTACTCCTAGAGCTTGTAGATAAGTTTCTAGTGTTTTTAACTTTGGATCGTTTTCTTGGGGAGAAAGAGCTTTCCATTCTTTTAGTATCTTTGTACTCTTGCTTTTCGTGTAGCCTTTTTCAACCAGCTCTTTTTCAACTTCGCTTTTTGTCTTTCGATCAATTTTGTCTAGAGTCTGAAGAGTAGTAGACCATTTGTTTTGCTCTATACCCAATTTTGAAAGCATTTTGAATAGTGCGGGTCGGGAATTAATAAATATTTTAAAATTTGGTATATCTAGTTTGGAAAAGACTTGGTAGATAACGGTAATGATTTCCGCATCTGCTAACTGATTTTCAATTCCAAAAATGTCAATATCGCATTGTAAAACCTCGCGGTACCGCCCTTTTTGTGGTTTCTCTGCCCGCCATATTCTTTGGATTTGGTAGCGCTTGAATGGCATTTGTATTTCTGCTTGATACATACTGAGGATTTTGGCTGTTGGTACTGTTAGGTCATATGGAAGGGCAACTTGTCGATTTCCCTGATCAGTAAATTGATAGACTAACTTGTCTGTTTCCTCACCGTATTTTCCAAGTAAAGTTTCTGCGTATTCTAGAGAAGGAGTTTTTAGCGGTTCGTATCCATAGGAAGTGAAAACATCCTTTAGGACGCCTAGCACATACTTGCGAATTTTCATTTCTGAGGGAAGGAAGTCGCGAAAACCCTTTAGATTTTGTAAATCTTCATTACTTTTGCTCATGTTGGCAATATTATAGCAAAAAGAAGCTGGTATTAGTAATCAGTAGTTAGTAGTAAGCATTGGGATAGCGAATACATTGCGAATAATTAAGGTATAAATTCTATTCGTACAACGAATATACTACGAATAAGAAAGAAGAAACCGGAAACTGGTAACTAGCAAAGCGTAGCGCATACCATGTACCGGATGTTGGTTAAAACTTGCCTTGGTAGGTTATTTGGGTCAGGGTCTTCTCAGGTGGTTCAGTTTTTGGTAAGATGTATTTTACACATGTTAAAGGTTGAGTATTTTGGACATTTTTGCTTCAAAGTAAGAGGTAAACGTAGTAGTGTTGTTATTGATCCCTTTTCAGAGAAGGTTAGCGGTTTAAGCCTACCGGAAAGGAAGGGAGATTTAGTTTTGGTAACGAAGGATGATCCCGCGCATAACAATGTACAAGCTGTGCACGATTTTAAGTATGTAGCTACTGGTCCTGGAGAGTATGAGGTAGAGGGTATTCATGTTCTTGCGGGAACCCTGAACGGCGCTACTTTTTACCAGTTTATTATAGATGGAGTAAGCTTTATGCATCTTGGTCCTATTAACGATGTGTTGACTGATGAGCAGTTAGCAGAAGTAGGGGAGACTAGTGTGCTTTTTGTGCCAGTGGGTGGCGTAGAAACAATCGAACCAGAAAAAGCTGCTGAAGTGGTGGCTCAAATTGAACCAGGAATTGTTATTCCTATGAATTACAAAATGGATTACGATGGTTTAAGAGATTTGGCGGCGGTGGAGAAGTTTATAGAAGAGATGGGTGAGGAGTTAGATAGGCGAGAAGAACTTAAATTACGGTCTAATGTTACATTAGACGAAGATACTGAAGTTGTAGTATTGGAGTTGGCGTAAACCTCTGTTGCATTTTGCACAAGAAGATTTATTACATGGCAGAAAGACTTCCGCCCCAAAATTTAGATGCTGAGAAATCAGTTTTAGGTGCGCTGCTTTTGGATGAGGACGCAGTTGTTGACGTTATTGAATTTCTCAAACCTTCTCACTTTTACAGTAAAAAACATGGAGATATTTTTGAGGCAATTTATTCCCTTTTTGAGAGAAGGGAACCCTTGGATATGATTACTGTGACTAATGAATTACGGAAGAAAGGCAAGTTGGAAGATGTAGGCGGGGCTGCATATTTGGCTGAGTTAGTAAATTCTGTTCCAACAAGTGCGCATGCAGCTCATCACGCAACAATTGTTAAAGAATGCGCTATTAAGCGTGGATTGATATCAGCAGCTGCTCGAATTCAGGAATCAGTGTATGAGGAAGAGGAAGAAGCTAGTGACCTTTTGGATCAGGCTGAGCAACGGTTATTTTCCATTTCTCGGGACCAAGTTGCGCAGGATTTTTCCCCAGTAAGAGGTATTTTAGAGGAGGCGTTTGACAAGCTGGACGAATTACACCGTAATCCAGAGCAGCTTCGGGGTGTTCCTACTGGTTTGCCCTCTTTGGACGAGATGTTAGCGGGATTGCAAGATTCGCATCTGGTTGTTTTGGCGTCGCGCCCTAGCGTAGGAAAGACAAGCCTAGCGTTGAATATTACCCAGTATGCTGCAGTAAACGATGAGATTCCAGTTGGTTTTTTTTCCTTGGAGCAGTCAAAAGAGCAGCTTGTTTGCCGGTTGTTAGCTTCACAGGCAGACGTTGATGGTTGGAGGTTGACAACAGGGAATTTGGAGGAAGATGATTTTGAGAGAATTGGGAGGGCAATGGGAGAGCTGGCAGAGGCTCCTATTTTTATTGACGATACTCCGGGCGCGAATGTAGTTGAGATGAGGATAAAAGCACGTCGATTACAATTAGAGCACGGGGTGCGCTTGATTGTGGTGGATTATTTGCAGTTGGCTCAGGGCAGGGGATTGGAGAATCGGGTCCAAGAGGTTTCGGAAATTTCTCAGGCTCTTAAAAATATGGCTAGAGAGCTCAATGCTCCTGTTCTTGCTCTTTCCCAGTTGTCACGGGCAGTAGAATCTAGAACAGATGCTCGTCCGCAGCTTTCCGACCTTAGAGCTTCGGGATCAATTGAGCAGGATGCGGATGTAGTGATGTTTTTGTACCGTCCTGATCCTGATAATAGAGCAGATGTGCGGCTTTCAATTGCTAAGCAGAGAAACGGCCCTACTGGGGAAGTACCCTTGTATTTCCGGGGAGAACGAACCCGTTTTTATGAAGCAGAAGATCGGTAACATTTGGCTGTAATAGTAGTGTTTTTGTGGTAAAATAAAGGCATGCCGCGGTGCTGGAATTGGCAGACAGGGCGGTCTCAAAAACCGCTGGAGCCACCCTCCGTGAGGGTTCGAATCCCTCCCGCGGCACCATCACGTGAAAATTCGAAGAGGTAAGGACGTAGTCCGAAACCGATTCGTTAATTTTCACAGTGGGACGTTAATCCCGCGAGGGATTTCACGTTTCCTTCGAACTTAACGTGATTTAACCTGCTTTAGCGAGCGTTCGAAATTGGACGGCATAAGTGGCAAGATATTTACGGCGCTTCATTCTTAACGAGCTTCGGTCCCGACAGGTCGGGACAAAGCGAGTTTAGAAGAAGGGGTGTCGCCCGTAACCTTGTGCGAAGGACCTGTATCTTTTAAGACTTGATGGGTTGCGAATACGGCGAGTCGGGACAAGGCTAGGTTAAGCAACCTTTTTCTATATGATTGATCCCGTTTTTCTACATCTTGGACCAGTAACAATTTATTACCAGGGAATTCTTCTAGCTCTAGGGGTATTTTTGGGAGCTTTTCTTTTTTGGCAGCGGGCTAGGGAAGAGGGTTTTGATGAAGAGAAGATATTGGACCTTTCTTTAATTAGTCTTGTAGCTGGAATTTTTGGGGCAAGGTTGGTTTTTATTGCTATAAACTTTTCAGTTTTTAAGAGCAATTGGAGCGACGTTTTTCGTTCATTGGGCTCGGGGTTAAATTTTCTTGGTGGTTTTGCTTTTGGTGCCGGTTCTTTTTACCTTTTTGTTAGGCGTAAGGGGTGGTCTGTTCTAAAGCTAGCTGACTTAGCTGTTCCCCCTCTTTTATTGGGACAGGCTTTTGGGTCTGTTGGTGTTTTGGTATCTCGCTTAGTTGTTCCTCACATTTGGGTTGAAATTTTGGCGTATATAGTTCTTTTCGTGCTTGCTTTGGTTGTTGAGCGGCAGCGATTCTTTAACCTCTTTGGATCTGTTAGGGTAGGTGCATTAACTTCTTTTTATTTGGTGGGGTCGGGCTTAGTTAGTTTAGTTTTTGATTTTTATAGTTTATATTCAGGGGATAGCTTGTTTACTTTTCAAAAGGCAGCTTCTTCTGTTATGGTAGTGTGTGGTTTGTTGTTGGGTTACCGTGTGCTGAGTGGTAAGGATAAATTTGGGGAAGAGGAGAAGGTAAGTCTTGAGGATATATCTAATCAGCTGCGGGATTGGCTAAGAAGCGAGAAGGACGAGATTATGAAAGAAACAACCCAACTTAGGCAGGGTGATCAATTTTTTAGGGAAGGGAGAGAAGATGATAATGCTGAAAGTGGTGATGAGGCTGAGGAGCTTCTAAGTCATGAGTATGTAGAGGTAATGTCTGATTTTTTGCATCGATTTGGTAGCCAAATTGACAAGGCTTTAAGTAGGTTGCAAGGGGGAAATTACCACGAATGTGAGAGATGCGGCAAGACGATAGATCCTCAAAGACTTCGAGCTTATCCTGCAGCAACTATGTGCAAAGAATGTGCTGAAAAGGCGGACAAGTTTATTTCCTAGCTGATGCGATTTGTTTATAATGTTTGTTGTTTATGAAGACCCGTCTATTTTGTTGGTAAACAAGCCTTCGGGTTTGGTTGTTAATCGAAGTGATACTTGGGAAGGAGATACGCTGGAGGACCAGTTGCGTAAGTATTTTTCCCTTGCTGATAATGGTATTGGTGGGAGGGCGGGGATTGTGCACCGTTTGGACAAAGACACTTCAGGGTTGCTATTAATAGCAAAAAAAGAAAAGGCATTTGAGAAGTTGCTTAGTCAGTTTAAGAATAGGGAGGTGGAAAAAGGCTATTTTGCTTTGTCTTATGGTAAGGTTAAGCCTGAACGGGGTGTTATAGACGCACCTATTGATAGAAACCCGAAGCAGAGAAGGAAAATGGCAGTGGTAGAAGGGGGTAGGTCTGCAGTTACGGAGTTTGTTGTGCAAAAATATTTTGAAAAGGGTGGCAAGCACTTTACGCTTTTGGAGCTTTATCCAAAAACGGGTCGAACACATCAGTTGCGTGTACACCTTGCTGCTTTTAACCACGCTCTAGTTGGTGATCCCTTGTATAGTGGTGATAAGCGCTTTCGCCGTGACAAAGAGTGGTGTCCCCGTTTGTTTTTGCATGCCTTTTCCCTCCGTTTTCGGCATCCCGAAACAGGGGAATTTGAATATTTTGAAATAGGCTTACCGGAAGAACTTTTGGACGTTTTAGAGGGATTAGTAGTTTAATTTGTTGTAGTAAGCACTTTACCTGATTTTTAACCTGCCCATGTCTAGATCGCGCTCAAGAAAAAAAATTTGGGTTACAAGCCGAATTAAGAAGCAATTACGGGTAGTAGGTATGGCATTGGTTGTAGTGTTTGGTGCTGGTGTGGTTTATTCATTTTCTTACCTCTACCATGTTTTTAAACACCCGTTTGTCCGTGCTGGTGACAATATTGAGGTGGATTTTTCCTGGAGTAGTAATTCCCCAGCTAATTTTGCTTGGTTCGTGGCAAAAGACTCTTCCCATAATTCATTGGAGAAGGCGGCTGTGTTGCATGTTAATCCCCAACTTTCTCGAGTAGTTGTTATAAACTTACCTTCTCGGAGATTTTCTCTTTCACGTGGCGTTGCATTTTCTCTGACAGAAATTTCTCGTGAATTGAATATTCCTATTCAAGGTTACTTTTTAGTAGAGAAGGCGGCATTGGAGAAATTGGCTAATAGTTCTGGGGATTGTAATGACTGGTCGAGTTTTGATTGGACTACTGTGTTTAGAATGCCCCACTATTTAAGAAGTTTTAAAGGTTATTTTTGGAGTAATCTCTCCCTTCCTGAGTTTATGAAATTAGCAAAAGTGTTTCTAAGTACTAGGGAAGACCAGCGCTATGAGATATTTCCAAGTGGAGAAGATCTCAGCCCCGATTCCTTGGATGATTTATGTTCTGATAATAGGATAAAAAGCGAAAGGTTTAAGGTTTTGATATTAAACGGAACAAAGGTGAGCGGTTTGGCAGGGGATGCTGCCTCCTGGGCAGAAAATTTGGGCTGCTTTGTTTTGGATGTAGCTAACGCACCACGACAGAATTATGAAAATTCTGTTATTTTGGCGCGTAATTCAAGTTCTTATACTGTGCGAAGGCTTTCTAACGCTTTTGGAATTGATGATATTAGGGAACTAAGCGGTGACATAAATTGGGCACGTCGTGCTGATATTGTTGTAATATTAGGGCTTGACAAGGAATCCTTTTTTTGATAGGATTTCCCTAGTCTCTCTCCTTTCTTCACCCCCGGACCAGAATTTAGTCCGGGGGTAGATTTTTTTTTTCAAATGGCGAACCCGTAATTTTATAGTCCCTTCATATTTTCTTCTTATTTTTATTATTTATTATCTCGTATCTCTTATTTCCTATGTTCTATGTTTTTATGTTCCATGCTTTTAGCGCGTCTCTTCTGATGCTATTTGACTCTTTTCCCTGTAGACCATACAATAAAGGAGATGAGCGTGACACTGATTGTAGCTATAGCAGCTGTGGCCTTGGTTGGTGGTGCCTTGCTTGCTATAAGAAAAGCTAGACAAGGTATGAAAGAACCTATTTATAAAGGGAAGGTATTGGTGATAAAAGTTCCTAAAGAGAACGAGAAAGGAGCTCTTTCAGCCGAACAAATGTTTGCTTCCCTGCACGGATTGCTTCGTCTAACTCCTGGAATTCAAGAGCATATATCTTTTGAGATTGCAGCTAGTTCTGCCGGTATATATTTTTACACCTGGGTTCCGGAGCATCTGACAGATTTTGTTAAGAGCCAGATTTTTGCTCAATATCCAAATGCAGAAATTGAAGAAGCAGATGATTATACAGAAGAATTAGACGATTTGGGTAAGAGCCTAAGTGGGGCTAAGATAGAACTTGCTAAAAGTCATATTTTTTCCATCAAAACCTTTCCTGATTTTGATGTAGACCCCCTTGCAGCTATTACTGGTGCGCTTTCCGAGGTGGGTGAAGAAGATCAGGTGTGGATTCAGATTCTGCTCCGACCCATCCCAGACGTTTGGCAGCAGGAGGGTTATGATTATATAGATGCAGTTCGTTCTGGTGTGGGAGGACCTGCTCTTTCTTTGGGAGAAATTTCTGAAGGTGTAATGAATGGTGTAATTTCTATTTTAACTGATATACCCACTATGATTTTTTATCCAGGTAGAGAGGTGGAAGTGGAAGAAGGCGGTGGAGTACAGCTAACACCTTCTCAGCAAACAGAAATTCAGGCTGTGGAAGAGAAAATGAGCAGAGTTGGTTTTGAAACAGCCATACGCCTTATTGCTATTGGCAGTACCCCGGAAAAGTCAGAAAGCTTGCTGAGAAGTGCTTCAGCTTCTTTTAAGCAATTTAGTACTGCTAATCTTAATTCTTTTACTAGAAGTTCGGTTGGTGGTAATCCTGATGAATTTTTGGAAAACTACCGAACTCGGAAGTTTCCAGAAGATTGGGTTTATATTCTTAACACTGGAGAACTAGCATCTGTGTTCCACCTTCCAAATGTAAGTGTGGAAACGCCCTCACTTGCTTGGTCCCGCTACAAAAAGGGCGAGCCTCCGTTGGATTTACCAATTGCAGGAGAGGATGTAACTTATTTGGGGTTGACTACCTTTCGGGATAGAATGGTTAGGTTTGGGATTAAGCGAGAAGATCGGCCGCGGCACATTTATTCAATTGGAAAAACAGGTGTAGGTAAAACAACTCTGTTTGAGAATATGGCTATTCAAGATATGCGGGCGGGGGAAGGCGTAGCCTTTATTGATCCTCACGGCGAGTCAATTGATCGCCTTTTAGACTTTGTTCCTGAGGAGCGTATTGATGATGTGGTCCTTTTTAACCCCGCTGACAAGGAATTTCCCCTTGGGTTTAATATGCTTGAATTGCAGGATCCTGACCAAAAGAGTTTAATTGCTTCCGGATTAATTGATGTCTTTCGGAAACGGTTTTCCTTTTCTTGGGGTCCGCGGCTAGAACACATCTTGCGAAACTGTGTTCTTACTTTGTTGGAGGTTCCTAGGACTACTTTGTTAGGAGTTACCCGCTTGCTTCAAGATAAAAATTACCGGAATTATATTGTTTACAAAATAGACGATCCAATAGTAAAGAGGTTTTGGGAGGATGAGTTTAAGGGAATGCTTTCTAATAATCGTCTAGTTACAGAAGCAATTGCTCCTATTCAGAATCGCTTAGGGCAATTTCTTGCCTCTCCTACTATTAGGAATATTGTTGGTCAGCCTCATTCCAGTTTTGATTTAACTAAAATTATGAATGAGAGAAAGATATTTTTGGTTAATTTGTCAAAGGGTAAGTTGGGTGTAGACGACTCGGAAATTCTTGGTTCGATGTTAGTTTCGAGAATGCAATTTGAAGCTATGCGTAGGGTTAATATTCCGGAAGAGAGCCGACCCAATTTCTATTTATATGTTGATGAGTTCCAGAACTTTGCTTCTGGGTCTTTTGCTTCTATCTTATCTGAAGCCAGGAAATATCATCTTTGTTTGAATATAACTCACCAGTATGTTGCTCAGCTCCCTGAGGAGATGCAGGATGCTGTTTTTGGAAATGTGGGTACTATTATTTCGTTTGCACTTGGAGCTCCCGATGCAAAAGTTTTGGCGGAGGAATTTACCCCTGTTTTTACTGAAGAGGATTTGATTAGTTTGGAAAAATACCATGTTTATTTGGAATTGATGATTGATGGTATGACCTCCCCGCCTTTTTCAGCAGTGACCTTTCCCTTGAATGAGGAGTATAGAACTGGTAATAGGAATACTATAATAGAAAGAAGCCGCGAGAAATATGCTCGGGGGAAAAGCGCAGTTTCGGAAGCAATTGCAAAGTGGAATGGAACACAATTTGATTTAGGTATGGCTAAGGCAGAAGATGCTAGGCAGAGAGAAAAAGAAGAAGATTAGATAAGCTATTACAAAAATTTATTAGTTTTGCTAAGGAGGTAGGAAACAAAATGACTGAGAAAAAGGAGAGAAAAAAAATCCAAAATATACACCAAGCATTATCAGCAGCAGTTTCGAGTATTCATCTAGCTAAGCGGTTGCTAAATGAGCTGGAAGAGGCGAAAGAACGTGATCCTCGCGAACTTCCTGGTGTTTTTGGGACTTTTAATGGGCATGAAATGGTAACTGAGGAAGGTGAAAAATATCAGGTTCCTGAGAACTATGCTTCTAAATCAGAATTGGTTTATGGGGATCGGTTGAAGATGATTGATAAAGAGGGGCGGAACTTTTTTAAGCAGGTGGAAAGAGTAAAGCGGCGGGAAATAAGAGGTGTTTTGGCTAAGAAGGATGGTGCTTGGCATGTAGTCGATTCCCACGGCTCGTATAGACTTCTGCCGGCAGCTGTTAGTTACTATCAAGGGGAGGAGGGTGATGAGGCTGTGGCTTTAATTCCAGAGGAAAATGAGCGAGCTCCCTTTGCAGCTTTGAAAAATGTTTTAAAAAATGAAGAAGATAAGCAGCTTGGTGGGGAAGAGCAGAGTAGGGGAGAGGGGAAGAAAATGCAGGAGAAAAATGAGGAAGAAAAATGAGGAAGAAAAAAAAAGACGAAGTTGAGCTGAGATAAGAAATAAGAGTTAAGGAATAAAAGATAAGAGACTGGACCTGCCTGCCGGCCGGCAGGGACTCGTAACTCGTAACTGGAGAATCGGACCTGAGAGTCCTGCAAGGTTTAACCTGTTTAATCCTTGGAGGTCTCGATAACTAAATAACACTAAATAACAAATTACAAATAAAGAAAATTCGAAATACGAAGCTCCAAATAAATACGAAATACTAAATAATAAATAATGAATAGGGAATAGATTTTGAATTTTAAATGACGGGTAGAAGTCGCCTCTTCGGCGACCGTGATGTTACTGTACAGTGCCTTTTGCAGGGGATCCTTCAGTCGTCCCGATAAATCGGGACTCCTTCAGGATGACTGCCGAAAGCGGATCGAGGATTACTGATGACTACTGCCTACTACTAATTATGTCTGGACATTCTCATTGGCAAAATATAAAACATAGAAAGCAACGGAAGGATCGCCGGCGGGGTAAGCTGTTTTCAAAACTTGCAGATCAGATATCTACTGCAGTACGAGAGGGTGGTAAAGATATTGATTTTAATCCTGAGCTTCGATCTGCTATTGAAGAAGCAAAGGAGCATAACATGCCGAAAGAAAATATTGAGCGGGCAATAAAACGAGGAGCTGGAGAAGGCGATTATATACGCAAGAATCAGGTTCTTGAAGGTTATGGTCCAGGTGGTGTTGCTTTTCTTATTAAAATTGAGACCGATAACAAAAACCGTACCCTTTCGGAGATTAGGAAAATTTTTGAGAATTTTAATTGTTCTTTGGGTGAGGCTGGTTGTACTGCATATATTTTTAAAGAATCTGAACCACAGTTTAATATTGATGTAAACAAAGAAACAAAACATAGAGTACAAGAAATGCTCGATATCTTAGAACAGCATGAGGATGTAGAAAATGTATTTACCAATGCAAACTTTAATTAATAAGGCTTCTTCTTTTAAATTTTCTAAAAAGCAACTCTTTTTTTTATTTTCAGTTCTTGTTTCGTTGCTATTTTCTTTTGTTTATTTTTTTGAATTTCCCTATAATCTTGCTTCTATAGGGATTGCTACCCTTGCCTCTTTTTTGGGAATTAAATTTGTTTTAAAAACAGATTTTGATTTTTACTGGTTGGTTGTTTCTCTCTTTCCGACTTTCTTTGTTTTGAGTACAGGTCTTACCCAATATTATTTTCCGTATACAGTAACATGGTTTAAAATTGCGTTTGTGGTATTTTTTCTTTTTTTCTTTTATGCATTGATGCTTAGCTTAAACATTTTTAAGGTTGCAAGGAGTAGAGAAGAGGAAATCCCTCTTCTGCGCCCAGCCCGAACAACACTTTTTCTTGCAACTACGATTATATCTTTCTTCTCCTTTACGGTTTTTCTCAAGGGGTTGGAGATTTTAATCTTCCAACTTTTCTTTGTTATTCTTTTCTCATTTCTGTTTTCGTTCGCTCTTTTCTTTTTGATAAAAGGATTTGAAAGGAGAGTTCTTCTTGGCGCAGTGCTAATTGCTTTTCTTTGTCTTGAGATTTTTCTTAGTTTTGCATTTGTCCCCGTGGAGCAGTTTTTTCGAGGTTTGATTATTTCGGCTGCGTTCTATGTTGGAATTTCAATTGAAAGAGAGTATTTTGAGCACAAGCTCAACAGCCGCTTGATTGTTGAATATTTAGTTTTGCTTATATTATTAGGGGTTAGCATCTTTAAGTTTAGTGTTGGGTAGGTGAGAGAGTAGGGGACTTATCAGCGAGAAGCAGCAAGTGCTAATTATTATCCTATAACACGGTAGTTAGTACTTATCCTATAATAAAGGGCGCCTTAACTTAATTGTTGAAGTCTTTTCATCTTTCCAAATCCAATCCACCAGCTGGTGGAACAAAAAAAACAAAAAAAAATACCAAGCCTAAATTTTTTAAGTTTTATTTTGTATTTTTTTCTTATATTTTTTTTTGCTTAATTCCCCAAAAAGGTTTCCCTCTAAATTTATATCCGAACTTTTTCAGAAAACTGGAACTTCCCTATTTTGTTATTTTGTGGATAACCTATTATTATAGGGAATAATTGTTGAGCCGCTTAGAGCATTTCTAAGGCAATTTTTTTCTAAACATGATATAAGTATTGGCTAAAAAATTGTTTTTTTGTTCAATTTTTGCTTTTAATTTTTTTGCACTCCCCTTTGTAGTTTCTATCCCTTTTTTTGTAAAAAATTAAGCCGCAAAGTTTGCTGAGGGTAGGAGGTTTGATTTTTTTGTTTGGATGAGGATTTAGATTTGAAGGAGGCTTGAAGATGGGTGTTGGCTTGCTTGATTTTTGTTTAGAAATGGGTTAATCTAAGCCTATACGTCGTATAATCTACATTGAGCGACGTTTCTTATAAACACTGGGTTAGGATTTGGGACCCACTTTCCTAGTTTGGAATACACTAATAATAATGAGTGACAAAAAAGAAGCAAATCAAGTTGAAAACTTGGTTCATAATTTTTTACAGTACCTTAAACTGGAAAAAAATTATTCAGAAAAAACTTTAGAAAGTTATGGCCACTACCTTACCAGATTTTTAAATTGGACTAATGTTAAGAAAGTTTCTTCCATCTCCCCTACTCTAATTCGCGACTACCAAGTAAAGCTTTTTGACTTTAAAAATGAAAAAGGTCGTAAATTAAAGCCTAAGACTCGTAATTACCACTTAATTGCTCTTAGAAGCTTTCTCCGTTATCTTATTACTGAACGAGGGCTAGAGGTTATGCCTCCGGAGAAAATTTCGCTGGGAAAAACTGGTGAAAGAGAAATTGATTTTTTGCAATCGGAAGAGCTGCGAAAACTTTTTTTTGCTCCTAATTCTAAAACAAAGATTGGGAAAAGGGATCGGGCTATTTTGGAGCTTCTGTTTTCGACTGGTTTGCGGGTTAGCGAACTTGTTTCTCTTAATAGAGATAAGATAAATTTAGAAACCCGGGAATTTTCAGTAGTTGGAAAAGGTGGAAAAAGTAGGGTTGTGTTTGTAAGTGATCGCGCAGCGCGTGCTCTTTCTGAGTATTTAGAGACTCGAGAGGATGACTTAGATCCATTGTTTATTCGGTACCGCGGTCCAGCGCCAGATGAGGGCGAAGATGAGGACGAGGCATACCGCCTTTCTGCTCGTAGTGTGCAGCGCTTGGTAAAGAAATATGTACATAAATTAGGGTTAACTACTGAGGCTACACCACACACTTTACGCCATACTTTTGCAACAGATTTGCTCCGTGCAGGTGCAGATGTGCGAGAGGTGCAAGAGCTTTTGGGTCACAAAAACGTTTCCACCACTCAGATTTATACGCATGTTACTGACCAGAAATTAAAAGAAGTGCACGAGGAATATCATAGTGGAAATGAAGATGGGGACAGTTCTTGAAACTTAAAATAATCTAGCTTAGATTAGAATTAGTAATGTCAAAAACCCATCTAATAAGTGGTAGTTCTCACCCAGATTTGGCTAATAAAATCTCTTCTAATTTGGGAATTCCTCTTACTCCCACTCAGATTGAAAAATTTTCTGATGGAGAAACTTACGTACGGATAAAAGAGAAGGTTCGTGGTGATGATGTTTTTCTAATTCAGACATTAGGTAACCCCGTTAATGAAAACTTAATGGAGCTTTTAGTTACTATTGATGCTTTGAAAAGGGCTTCAGCGAGAAGAATTAATATCATTTGTCCATATTTAGCGTACTCTCGGCAAGACAGGAAGGTTATTTCTAGAGAACCAGTTACAGCCAAGTTGGTTGCTAATTTGATTAGTAAGGCAGGAGCAGATCGAGTAGTTACAGTGGATTTACATTCCGATCAGATTCAAGGATTTTACGATATTCCTTTTGACCATTTTGTAGGCTATCCGCAGTTTGCGAATTATTTAAAGGATGAGGATTATGAAGATATGGTAATTGCAGCTCCGGACACTGGCGCAATGAAAAGATGTCGGAAAATGGCAGGATTGTTGCTAGTTCCTTTGGTAGTTTTGGACAAGCGACGGGTGGGGCACAATCAATCGGAAGTGGTTCGAGTAATTGGAGATGTGGAAAATAAGCTAGTTGTTATTGTTGATGACATTATTGATACGGGAGGAACCATTACTAATGCTGCAAAAGTTTTAAAGCAAGCTGGGGCGAAGGATATAATTATTTGTGCTACACATGCTCTTTTATCTGGTTCAGCAGTAGGAAGGCTAGAGATCTCCCCTATTTCCAAAATTTTGCTTTTGGATACAGTTCCTCTCTCCGAGAAAAAAAACTAGAAAAAATGAAAATAATTTCCCTAGCTGATTTATTTTCCCTAGTAATTAAGAGGATCCACCAAGGCAAGTCTTTGGGGGCGCTGTTTACGTGGGAGAAAAAAGTAACTAAGCTTTAAGATTTATATCAGAGCGGTAATGGTAGCTAGGATTAAGATATGTAGTGTCTGATCCACTCCGGTCGAGACAATGCGGTGCAGCTCTGGTGTTGTGTTTTTCTCAGTTACTCCCTTTATTTTTTCCATAATCCAGGTTTCAAACGTTCTTTCATCAAGAATAAGGTGGCTTGTAAAAAGGAGCGCAAGCCAAAGAAGATTTATATTTAGATAGGTAAAAGCGGGAATAAATCCAAGGGTGTAAATTAAACTGTGGCGGAGCAAATATTTGGGTTGGGTGCTTTTCTTGGTTGCTTCTTTATGGCCTTGAAAAATTCAATCCATTACTAGGTGCGTGATTAAGAGTAATTCAAAAGTGGTAAGACTGCTCATAATTCTAATTTGAAAATTAACATAGTTATCCTACAATAACCAGCTCTTCTTCTGCTCTTGTTACTGCGGTGTAAAGCCAGCGGAACCAATCGTCGTCATCCATTTGGCGAAACCGCTCTTCGAAAAGCAGCACCTGCCTAGCCTGGCTTCCTTGTGCTTTATGCACAGTTAAAGCATACCCAAAATCAAACAAATCTCCCATTTCTTTGAAGGAAAGGTTAGGCAGTTCTTGAATTGTTTTTTCTTGATTAAACTGCTTTTTTAAAACCTTTCCCGTATACAGTTCCCCGTTGTCCATCTCAGCTTCTAAAAAGTACCACAAGGTTCTTCCCCTATCACCTCTCCAGGGTTCTATTTGTTGTATCTTTCCGCGCATTCCATTATAGATCCCCTTGCGGTGATTATTCCGCAAACAAATTATGCGGTCCCCACTTTGTGGTTCCCTGCTCTTTCGGTATTGCATTTCCCTAATTGCGTTGTTCAATTGTACACGCGTGCGGTTATAACCTACTAGTACAAGAAGTTCTTCATTATAATCGCTGAGAATCTCTTCCACTAATTCTCCCGTTTCCGGAGATTCTCGTCTTAACTTTTTAACTTTACCAAAATCGCCGTAAGGTATTTCTTTTCCTGACCTTACCTTTTCCGATAATTCAATTATAGGGTTCCCTCGAGCTTGGCGGTGAATTTTTTCTAATCTTAGGTTAGGATTTTCCATAAGATTAAACTCCCCGTGGACTGGGGGTAGTTGACCATGGTCACCTACAGCAAGAATAGGTTTTTCAAATCGTAGTAAATCGTGCCAAATTTTTCTATTTACCATGGAAGCCTCATCAACAATTATCAAGTCTGCTTTTAATTCATCTTTTGGATACCAGCCAAGGATGTGTCCCTTTTCATCCTTTTCTGGTTCATAGATTAGAGAATGAATAGTACCGGTGGTGTCACCTGGGAACTGTGCGTGGTGGTTTTTTAATATTTCTTCTAAAACACGAGCTGCCTTTCCCGTGTAGGAGCAGAAAGCAACTTTTACTTCGGGGAATTCTTGCTTTAGAGCTTGGCGGAAAAGTGCTGTCATGGTGGTTTTACCTGTACCAGCGTAACCACCAAAGGTTAAGAAGGGGTGTCTTTTCCCCACAAACCATTTCCAGATTTTTCTGAGGACTTTTCTTTGATCAGTGCTAAGTTCAATTTGCACAGGTTAAGTATAGCAAACGGGGTATTATTTTGAATGGTGGAAAAGCGTTACCAATTAAAAAAATGTGAAGCGCCTTTGTTGGGACCGCATTGGGACGGCGCGCTTCACGTTTGGGGCTAGCCATCTTTTCCTCCTGTTTGTGGAGCTCACGCATTTCCTTTTTGCACTTTTCATCTGTATACTTTCCCCTGTGTTTTGACGAAGCGGCGTTTTTCCTCTACCTTTTTGCGTAGGTTGCTCATCAGAGTGCCCGTCCCGTCCCTTTGTTCGGTTAAGAGGCTTACCGCCTCTGGGGGGATTTTTGCAAGGAAAGTCTCGAGAGCATTAATAAGCTCATCTTGACTTTTGTTTCCTTGCACATAAGCACGGGCTAAGGTGTTTAGTTCCCTTACGGGTTCCGGTGGTATTCTCAACATAACCTCGACGATTAGTTTGAGGTTTTCCCTTAACCTGTAGATTCCTTCTTCTGCTAGGTGCACGTCCAGCAACCTTTCAATTTCTTCGTTTACCGTCTCCTCGAATATGTGCCGTTCCTCAGACACTTGCCACCTCCTTTTTTGAAAGGAGGATAAGATGGATGCTTACGCCAATTTAAGCATATTTAACCCCAACTCTCAACTCTAATTACGTACTAAAAGTGGTGAGAGCATTTTTTATTGCTTGTTGGTCACTCCAGGGTACCTCCCCGCTGCCAAGATTCATTGTTTTTTCGTGGCCCTTACCTAAAACCAGTACCCAGTCCCCTACTCTCGCGAGTTGTAAAGCCTTTTTAATTGCCCGAGCGCGATCCGGAATTTGTATAAAAAAGTGTTTATTTGTATTAGTGTTGTCCAATTTATGAATATTTTTTTGGTGAATTTTGTGAGCACCACCCACTTTTAGGCCGAAGGCAATTGTTTTGTTTATTGATTTTAGGGACTCGTTGCGGGGGTCAACTGCGGTGAGGATAGAGATTTTTGCGTAGTGAGCAGAAATTTTGCCCATAGGAACGCGCTTTCCTTTATCTCGCTCACCCTCACAGCCAAACACGCAGATTATTCCTGAGTTTTTATTTTTGATTTTATTAACAGTAGAAAGTAATGCTTTTAAAGCGTTGGGGGTGTGGGCAAAATCAATAATAATTTTGAACGGTTGGTTGCTAACTATTTCTTGGAACCGACCCTTTGGGGGTTGGAATTTTTTGAGTCCTTCTTGTAAAGAACGGTCGGAAACATTAAAGATACGGGCTGCTTTCTTTGCAGCAAGAATATTAGCTCGGTTGTAGTCCCCGGGTAATTTTTTCTTGTCGTATTTTAGGTTGAGTTTTTCTTTTTTGTGGTCATATGTTTTTATTGCACCTTTTGCCTTGTTTTTAAAATAATTTATTTGGGGGTCATTTTCATTTAAGACGGAAATTTGGGAATTTTGGAAAAGTTTGGCCTTGGTTTTCTTGTATTCTTCAAATGTGTGATGGTAATCAAGATGTTCAGGTGTAATGTTAGTTAGTACGCCTACTTCAAAGTTAATGCCAAAAACGCGGTCTTGATCCAGCCCATGTGAGGTTGTTTCTACTACTATGTAGGTGCAGTTATCTTTAACCATTTGAGAAAGTATTTTGAACAAATCTTTGGGTTCTGGTGTGGAAACATGCTGGCCAGTTGGGATTTCTTTGTCGTTCCAGCACGCTTTAACTGTTGAAATCAGTCCTGCTTCATACCTAGCAGCTTTTAAAAAGTGTTGAATCAGATATGTAGTGGTGGTCTTTCCATCTGTGCCAGTTACTCCAATTATTTTAAGCTTCTTTTGCGGATGGTTGTAATAGGTGGACCAGAGACAAGCCAAAGCTTTTCTGGTATCGGCTACTTGAATATAGGGGTATTCTTGGGGCAGCTTTTTTTCTACTACAAAAGTTACAGCTCCTTTTTGTTTTGCTTCTGTTATAAAGCGATGCCCGTCAAATGTTAAACCCTTTATGGCTACAAAGATATTACCCTTTTCGATTTTTCTGGAGTCGGAACTGATCCCACTTATTTCTAGATTTTGAGGGAGGTTTGTATCTAGGATGAGGTTGTGGTCTTTAAGAGACTTTGCGTATCTTTTTATAGTCATCGACTAGGGAAACGAGTTAAAGAGGTTTTGTCACAGTTTTTCAGTTTAGTTGCCAGATGGAGAAATTTAGGAGTGCAGCAAAGGTGACCCAAAGTAGATAAGGTACGAGAAGTAGCCCCGCAGTCCTATCTAATTTGTAAAAGTTTAACAGGGTTAGGAGGATCGCTACCCATAGAATTACTATCTCAATGAAGGCAAGGGCTGGGTTTTGTAAGCCAAAAAATATTATGGACCACAAAGCATTCAAAACTAGTTGAATAACAAAAATCACTAAAACTTTTTTGTTTTTTTCAAAACCCACCGTTGACCAAATAAGGTGAAAGGAAATACTTATAAGTATGTATAAAATAGTCCAGGCAGGGCCAAAAACCCATCCCGGGGGGTTAAATTTTGGCTTTTTTAGAGTTTCATACCAGGTGGGTATAGCTGGCGTTGTAAAAATAGAACCAATGCCGCCAGCACTAAGAGTAATTAACAGCGAAGTAAAAAATTTAATAATATTGGACATAGTGTTCTGATTGTGATTATAATAGATTAGTCAACTAAATGCTATCTCTTTTATAATGTTGGATTTTATTCAGTTCTGGCTTGAAATATTTAAGATTCCTGCTCTAATTTTGTTCATTCATCTGAACATTGCTTTTATTGTTGCTACTCTTCGAAAAGATAACTCAGTAGCTGACATTGCGTGGGGATTAGGATTTATAGTTGTTACTTATACTGCATTTCTTACTAAGGGTCAGGTTACCTTGCGAGAAATTTTAAGTTTAACCATGGTTACTTTGTGGGCGCTACGTTTGGCTACCCACATATATTTACGAGGGCGCGGGCGGGATGAGGATTTTCGTTATAAAAAGTGGCGAGAGCAATGGGGAGAGAAAGCCCTTGTTTATAGTTACTTTCAAGTTTTTATTTTGCAGGGATTCTTGCTTTTAGTTATTGCTACTCCCCTACTCTTAATCCACTCTACTTCCGGACGCAGTTTTTGGATTTCAGATCTATTAGGTCTAATAATTTGGGTTGTAGGCTTTTCTTTCGAGTCTCTTGCTGACTGGCAACTGTATAAATTTAAGAAGGACCCGGATAATAAGGGCAAGCTTCTTACTACAGGATTGTGGAAATACTCAAGGCACCCTAATTATTTTGGTGAGGTTCTTTTGTGGTGGGGCGTGTTTTTATTAGCGTTAGCCCATCCCTATGGTTTGGTAAGTATTATTGGTCCGTTGGCAATTACAATCTTAATTTTAAAAGTTTCGGGAATTCCTCTTTTGGAAAAGAAGATGGAAGGTAATGCAGAATTTGAAGAGTACAAGAAGAAAACTAGTGTTTTTGTTCCCCTACCTCCTAAGGACTAAGTTCAAAATTTGTTAAGCAGGAGATAAGCAATAGCAGTACTTGTTGCTGTTACAAATATTCCCCAAAAGATGTCAGTTATAACTACAGAAATAGGCCAATCTTTTAGTGTGGCAAAGTTACTTAAATCGTAGGTTGCATAAGCAATAAGACCCAGCAGTGCGCCTAGACTAGCTGCTTTTTGTAGAGAGTTTGTGTCTTTAACTGGAACAAGGGCAAAAATAGTAATGCCCAGTGGATAAAGTAGGTAAAATATAATTGCAGGAGACCAATTTATATCTTTTCTTAGGAGTGACCCAAGCTCTTTTTGATAAAAATTTTTGGATACTATTCCCAGCCAGATCGCATCTAGAATCCAAAATGGTACGCCAGCTGCAATGTAAATTTTTAAAAAGTTTAAAACAGTTATGCTTTAAGTATAAACCAGTAGAAAGAAAATAGCTACTTAGTGTTTTTTGGTTTTTTAACGAAGTACACGAGGGTTGATTCGAATTATCTTGTCATCGTTTTGTGCTGGATTGCCACGACCATCTGTGTTGCTAGTGGTTATATAAAGATAATTGTCCGGTCCAAGTGTTACTGCGCGGATACGACCAAACTCGTTTTGAAAATAGGATAACGCTTGTGTAATTTTTCCTTTGGAAACTGTTGCTGCGTAAAGTGCTGATCCGCGCAACCCTCCGAATAAGATTTTCTCATCCAAATAAACTGCGCCGGCAGGAGCCCAGGTGGTGTCCCGTCCAGAGTCTATAACTGGTGTTACCATTCCTTCTCGAGTTTGGTCTCCACGTATTTCCGGCCATCCGTAATTTTGCCCCCTTTCAATTAAATTAAGTTCGTCCAAACCGGATTGTAATCCTGAGGGTCCGTGTTCTGTAGCCCAAAGCCTGCCTTGATTGTCCCAGGTTAGACCTTGGGGGTTGCGATGCCCGTATGTCCATACCGCATTGTTGAAGGGGTTGTCTTCTGGTACGCTCCCATCTGGGTTTAGGCGCAGTATTTTACCAGCTAGAGAGTTTACGTCTTGAGCTAGATTATCATTACCAGCGTCACCAGTAGTGATGTAAAGCTTACCGTCAGGACCAAATTTAATCCTTCCCCCATCGTGATAAACTGCGCCGGGTATGCTGTCAATAATAGTAGCTGTTTTTTCTACTTGGTTTTCTTCTAGACGGTACTGCTCTACTCTGTTTTCTAAACCTCCCTCACCTTGGGTTGTAAGGTAAAGGTAAATAAAGCTGTTTTCTTGGAAATTGGGGTGAAGAGCAAGCCCTAACAGTCCTCCCTCTCCTCTGTGTTCCACTCCTTGAATGGGAATCTCGGCTTGAGTTTCAGAAATTCTAAGTAAGGTTCCTGGCCGTTCCGTTACTAGCAAGTCGCCTCCTGGAAGAAAAACTACTTCCCAAGGAATATTTAAATTTTTAGCTACAATTTCTGTGTCTTTTTGTGATGATTCTTCTAGCTGTGGTTTTTGTCCTGTTTCTTGTATTTCTTGGAGTGCAGTGGATGGTAGCAGTTGTTGAACTCGCCCTTTATTTCGAGAAATTATAAATAGACTAGCTCCTCCCAAAACAAAAAATGATATTAGCACTATAATTACAGCCTTTTGCGCAGCATTTCTTTTAAGGATTTTGCTTTCCATACTTGTAAATATACACCTTACAGATAAAAGTAGAATTAAGTTAATGTAAGATTGAGGTAATAATATTTGCAACAGTTGCTTGGCTTTTTCACTTTCGATTTTTTTTGAAAAACTGTTAGTAGTAGCTTATAAAAAGAAAAAGACAGAACCTAGAGCCGAGTAATTGTTGTGTTCAAAGCATCTTTTCCTTTCTTCTAACAAAGGATAGTTCTGATTCGGACATAGGAAAACGGAAGAGAGCGGATAGTTCTTTCCTTATCTAGCTTTTCCACCGGAATGCATTTGACGCGCTTTTTATTTTATCATACAAGCACTTTTTTATATCTTTCTTGAATCGTAAGCCCAATGGAGTAACGCTTGGCGTTGCTTTTTTCTGCAAGTAAGGTTACCTTTCTTGCAATTCTTTTCCACTGCAGCTTTATGTCTGCGAAAAGCTTTCCACCTTTTTATTTGCCGCTCGTCTTCTTCTGGTATTCTCCTACCCATGAAATAACGCGCATACCATTGGAACCAGCCGCGGGGATCTTCTTCATAAATCCAGCCCTTTTCTTGCCAGTGCTTCAACGGCATGGAAGCTTCCACGCCAAAGTAATTTAAGCTTGGATTTTTCTTTTCTGGAGATAATTTAGCATTTTCAAACCAGTTGTTTGGGAACTCTTCTTTGCAATCTGTCATGTACTTGCCGCCAAAAACACCAAGCTCCAACATTTCCTTTGGAGTTAACTCGGGTTTAAATTCAGGGTGAAAGTCTTTCCCTATTGGATCAGTGCAGTAATAAGTGTAGCCTTGCTGCATTTTGTCATTTACAACAACTTTCCTCTTCATAATTAAGGAGGCTGGGGTAATTTGTGTTCTTAGAAGCGCAATCTGCGCATTCCTTCTTTCACGCCAACATTTAACAGTTGCTGAAAAGCTGTAGGATCAACAATATGGACAATAGCAAAAGCTGAAACAAAAATAATTGCTGCTAGCCATTTTGTGTATTTTCCCCTTGTGTTACTAATTAAAACTACAGCAGCTACCGCCATTAGTGATGGAGCAAGAATTTTAATATCACCGAAAGGTACATAATAACCGCTAATATATTGTCCTGAGTGTCCCAGGTATTCAGCAACATTGAAGTTAATACCAAATAAGATGAATGCTAGTTCGGCAACAAGAACAGCTAACATTACAATGGAAGCAAACTTGGTACTTTTCCCTTCTGTCCGGTAAAGCTCATAGCCGGCAGTAGGTAAAAGTAATAGAACTGGGAAAAGAGGATTAGCGGTTGCAAATCCTAATATTATTCCAATGACTGCAATTATTGTGAGAATAATGCAAATTGTAGTTGCGTTTTGGTATGGTTTAGCCAAAAAGTATCACCTCCTTTACTAGTTACCTTTCCTATCTTAGCACAGGTTTTTTCTAAAATGTGTTAGTTAGAAGAGATTAGTTTTTCTTTTTCTTTCTTTTTCCAACTCTTAACTTCTGCTTCCCGCTTCAGTGCGCTTTCTTTGCTTTTGTGTTTTTCTGTATAAACTAGTTTTACCGGGCGGCGCGCCCTTGTATATTTTGAAGCTTTGACATTATCAAAATTGTGTTCCTTAACCCTTCTTTTGGGGTTGGTTGTTACTCCGGAGTACAGAGAATTATCAGAACAGCGTAGAATATAAAAGTAATACATGCTATCTTTTTGTAAGATTTGAAAAAAGCTAATTATTGTTAACTGTTTTTAGGTTCCAGATTTTTTTTGTGTTTGGACTGTACTCAATTATTACCTGATCCTCCTCATCTATGTTCCAAAAGTTATCAATATCATTGTATTTTCCGGAAAAGGTTACACCACGAACAATAAGTCTTCTATCATAATTTTCTTCGTCGTAATAATCCTCTTGTTTTATAAGGTTACCGCAGACCTTTTTTACTGGTAGTTGCAAGTCTTTGTATATTTTTCTTTCTTTGCTATGTTCTCTTATTACAAAAAAAGTTGCTAAAGTACCGAAAATGTAAAAATATATTAAAGTTTGAGGTAGGAGTGGTGCGCTATATTCTGCTGCAGCGGCTATTCCAAAAAGAAGGGAAAGCGCGACAACACCTAGTAGGATTAAAAATATTGTTTTAAAAGATTTTAGGTACAGCTGTTTGGCAAATTTGCCTTGGTTACCCAGTATTTTTCTCTCTTTCTTGGTTAGATTGCGCACAAAGTGGGGTTCTTTCCAACTTTCGCCTCTTGCACTTTCTTTAAATTCTTTCTCTTTGGTTTGTTGTAATTGGCGCTTTTGTAGAATTTCCCTAGCTATGAAAGGGATAAGAGCAGCGGGAAATGCGAATAATAGTGAGTAAAGAAAGCCATAATGAGGTAGGAGGTTAAAATAACTTGCAGCTAAACCCAAAGCTGGGACTAACCAGACAATATTGATAGCAACAGGAATAGTATATTTTTCTAGAAACTCTCGTAAACCCCTTTCCGTTATCAAGCTCATTATTTGATATTTTAGCACATAGAACTTTGGTATTGGTTGTTACTTGTTGTAATATAAAGGCATGGAAATAATTGATACCGAGAGAGTTCCTCTTTACGTTTTTACAGATCCCAAAAATTTGGAAGAAGATTGTCTTCAGCAGGCAAGGAATATGTCCAACCTTTTGCCTGCTTACCACCACACCGCGCTAATGCCCGATGCCCACATTGGTTACGGTATGCCCATCGGTGGGGTTTTGGCCTTGGAGGCGGCAATTTGCCCTAATGCGGTGGGGGTAGATATTGGCTGCGGGATGGCTTACGTTTCGACAGATTTTCCTGCGGCAGAAGCTGCCGAAGAAAAGCTGCAGCACTTCACGGGGCAAGTTATGCGTGCAGTGCCGATGGGTTTCCGTGTTCACGATAAAGTCCAGGCTGGTTCCGGGTTTTTAGATAAAAACTTACTTCCCCCAGAGTTGGAGCATGAGGTTAAACGAGCGAAAAAATCTTTGGGTACATTGGGTGGGGGTAATCATTTTGTGGATGTTTTGAAAACAGATGAAGGTTCGGTGTCTTTAATGGTCCATACTGGTTCCCGCCATTTTGGTTACGCAATTGCTGAACATTTTCATAAGAAAGCGCAAAAGCAATGCCAAAAGAGAGGTTTGGATTTACCCGATTGGGATTTAGCTTATTTGGATTTGGAAACAGGAGATGCACAGGCGTATATTCAGGCTATGCAGTTAGCAATGAAGTTTGCTCGGGAAAACAGACGTCGTATTTTGAAGGTAGCTAAGAGAATCTTTGAGGAAACCTTTGGTCCGGTTGAGTTTGGGGAGCAGTTAAATGCCCACCATAATTACGCGGCTTTGGAAGAACATTTTGGTAAGGAGGTTTGGGTTCACCGCAAAGGTGCAATTCGCGCGCGAGAGGGAGAAACGGTTATTGTTCCGGGTAGTTTGGGTACCAATTCTTATATTGGCAAAGGCTTGGGTACCCCGGATAGCTTTGAGTCTTGTGCCCACGGTGCCGGACGAACAATGGGCCGTAAAGAAGCCAAAAGGAAGTATTCTGTTCAGGAAGTGATGGAAGACATTAAAGAGCGCGGTGTAGTTCTAGGTAAAGCTAAAAAGAGCGATATCCCCGAAGAATCCCCCTGGGCGTACAAAGATATTGAAAGTGTGGTTGAAGACCAAAAAAGTTTGGCAAAGATGGAAATTACCCTCACCCCCCTCGCAGTGGTTATCGCTTAGCCCTTCCTAGACCTCCGAGGTATAAAAACCTTGTAATGATGGGTTTGAAAAGGGCTAAATTAGAACCACGCCTTTAAGCCCGTGGAGACAGCGTCTATAGACCTCGGAGGTCTAAAGAAGGTGCTCTTCTTTGTGCGGGACGCACGTTGAAAGAGCACCCAGAGGCTGCGGCTTATTTTTCGGGCAGGAGGATTGTGAACCCAGCTAGTTGTGCTTCGGAGTAGCTATCTAGCATATGTTTAGGCAATCTGTTACCTAGCCTTGAGGGGAATATGAGGGATCCTTTAGGAGGGATAATCATTTGTACCGGAATACCTCCCCAGGATTTGCCCCACCTTCTTCCGGTAGCAGCATCTACTTCTGCAACAATACTGCTGGTCTTTATCCATTGGTAACCAGAGCGGTGATCCGTTGCGCTTTGCCAATCGCTCTTTCCTGCGTAGTCTACTACAAGGAACGCTTCCCACTCGCCTGCTCCCTGGGAGCGAAAGAAAACAATTTTCCCTATGTAGTACTCCTCAGCTAGAGCTGCAAAGCCATCTACTGGCGGCAGATTCTTGGGTAGATTATAGGCTGTTCTTCCGCTTTGCCGAGTCTGGATTGTTGCTTCCATTACTCCCGGTGCGTATTGTGAGGCTGTTCCGGAAAGTACCAAACTCAGGCTTAGTAACGCGCCCATTGTACTCAACGAGCTCTCCTTTTTATTTGAACTTCTGTGCACTAAAGCTAATTTACTTGGAGATTTTAAGTTAAAATCTCTAAGTTGCAGACGGTTATTGTACACTATTTGTAAAGAAGTTGCTACCTCCCGAGTTAATTGCTTTTCTGAAAGCTAATAGCGTAGTAGTATAAGGAAATATTGTTAGTTAATCTAACTTCTTACCAAACTGATGTTTGCGGACTAAGAGGCGCAATTGATGTAGATGGTAATAGTCTTTATCTGGCGTTTGTTAGTGATTCAACAGTGCCCGAGGCGGTTTATGAAATGAAAGTTTCGGGGCAAGAGATGTCTTAAATTTGGATGGAAGGGCAGCTCTGCTTAGTAAGTTTTAAAAAAAAACAAGGTGAGGGCGCGTATGCGCAAAGAGGCTTGTTGCCTCTCCTCACCTTTGGTTGCTCAATCTTGGCTGATGTTGCTGATCACTACTGGTTGATCATCTTGTAGTCGAGTGGGAAGTCGTAGGTGTTGGGGCTGTGGACTTGGTATGCTCGCAGGGAACTTCCCCATACGGTCTGGTTAGCCCAGTACGAATCGTAAGGGGTGGTACTTAGAGCCATCCAGACGGAACGTTCCCCGTACAAAAACATGAAGTAATAGGTGGTGTCGTTGTAGTTGGTAGTGCCTACTGCTGCGAGGTTGCCCTCATTTCCACTCCAATAACCGTAATCCCTTGCCGTTGCTTCTACATGAGCAACGACATCGATATCACCATTAATGAAGTGGATCGAGCCGACGGAGTACTCTCCGTCCATTGCTTCTTTGATATGGAACTTGTACGTCCAAGTTCCTTCAGCAAGCCCTCCCCAATCGTATCCGGAGCGCGTTTCGAAGGTTCCCGACAGATCCCACTTGTTGCGGATCTTGTGGGGGTTGTCGGCAATGCCTTCGGTGTACTCTTCACCGTCGGCCAAGGCTGAAGATGTGATCGTAAGTGCCAATGTCAGAACTATCAATACTGCTAGTATCTTCCGCATGTACTTTTTCCCTCCTTAGGAATATGTTTGTTTAGGTGCCAAGATTGAGCAAAAGTGGGAGTTCTTCCCACCCGATGGTCGGCCAATAGATCTAGCCTATATCGTAGGCCTCATTATATATTAGAAGCTAGGAAGTTTCAATAGTCATATTATCTGAATAATTATTTTTAGAGGACTTAGTTTTAAGTATTTAAATTGGGTTGCTGAATTGGGGTATAGCAAAGAACTAAGAGGCTTAGCCTTTTCCAGAAAAAAAGCCTTGGCAGGGGTGGCCAAGGCTTTGTGAGTCAGGAACGTGTCTTCTCTTCTTTTTCCTTTTTGAGGACCTTACATTTTTCCTTCCGCTTGTATAGCTAGGGCGTAATGCCTAGTCTTTTGAGAAGGTTCTCGGCGGGTGAGGATGGTAGCTCTTCTACATTCTCTACCATGATCACTCGGATTCCCCACTGGAACCCGCGACCCCCTGCAACCATTTCGGTGGCGGTTTCCTCCCAGTAAGGGAATATTGCGTCTGCGATCCCGTAGGTTGTGAGGTTTACGAAGTTTCGCACGCCAAATGCCTTGTCTGCTGTGTTGAAAGCGTTCTTCCGTAATCCGTAATCCCAACGCAGACCTATTATAGGGTTACTTGCCCCGTTGAGGTTGATGCCCACTTGGTTGGAATCTACAGAGAGTCTGGCATCTTTAATACCTAGCGGAACTAGGCTTGCTATCTCTGTTAGAGATATGCCATTCTCTTCCAAGTAGGGCGTTAGGTTGAGAGCTGCCTTATCGCTTCCCAGTGCAATATTCCCTTCCCTATCCAAAGCCAAGGAAGGGAGAACACTTGTTTGCGGCTCGATGCTACTTTTTGCACTGTATTCCAAGTTCAGCTCTTTGGGCGCTTCTCCGGCTGTGGTTAGAACAATCCCTGTTAAGCTGGTGTTTGCTAGCAAGTTATCTAGCTTAGACCAGGGAGCTTCCGCAAGCGTTGGACTATTCGGGAAGCTCTTGGCTGCAATTTCACCTGCTTGGACAGCAGCATCTTCGGCTACAAATATTGGTGGTAAAGCTACTTCATCTGCAGTGTAGCGGACTTCCCTTGCTTCTCCGTCCCAACTAACAGCAACCGGTCCTAGATAGTCAAGCCAATTGTAATCCAGGAAGGTTGTTCCCGCTGGAACACCGTTAAGCAAGATATTGCCGCTCTTGTCTAGTTCGAATGTCAGCACTTGGCCAACCTTGATTTTGGGGCTGCTTTCCACCTGTGCTGTGCTGTTGTGAATAGTAAGCACCAGCTCTGTTTTGGGCAGCGCAACTTCTGCTAGCGAGGCAGCAGTCGCAACTTCTTCTGCCGAAACAGGGAGCTTGTAGTTGTACTGTTCTGCCAGGTCGAAGGCAACAGGGGCTATGTTGTATAGGGCTTCTCGTCCTTCTTGGTCCCACCTTATTTGAGCCCAGTGCCCGTTGTTGCTCTCCAGTCGGAATCCGTTTCTGCCTGCATTGGCTATTAGGGTTTCCGTCTCTAGGATTGTTAACGGGTTGGCTACTAAGAAGGGCCAACGGGTTGGGATGCCCATACCTTGTAGTACCTTGTTTGCTTCCTCGAAGGTTATTCCTCCCACTGAGATTATTTCCCCAGCAGAAGTTGTTCCTGAGAGTGTAGCGCCTACTCTCACCGTGTTTAACGGTGGGTTGTTCTCAGCCTCGACTTGGTCGGTGAATAAGGGTTTTGTTTCTGCCTTGGGTAGGTTAACTAGTAATTGCCCCGCGCCTTTCAAGAGAAAGCTTCTAAGCATCTCTGCTTCCTCTTTTCTTAACCGCATTTCTGTAAGCAGGAGGTCTAGAGTCTCATCTGCAAAACCTGCTTCTAAAGACTTGGTGTTGTTGATGTAGAGGCTTAGCTCTTGCCATGCTCCGTGGGATACTTTGCGTAGCCCAAGGTGTTCAACTCCATAACCTACCAGTACCCTTACCTGCTGAGGGTCCAGGGTAAATTCTGGAATCTCGGTTTCAATACCATAGTTGGCAAGTAGTTTTCCCAAGGTACGGGTGCTTATGTTTCGTAACTGGAGTCCATCCAGATGCATTTCAACCTCTTCTCCGTCTACCGGGATTGAAATATCTAGATCCCCCACCTCCAGTTCGCGGATAGTAATACTCCCGTCATTTTCGATATCGATCTCCAAGTTAAAACTATCAACAGGCTTTGAAGCTTGGAGTGGTACTGCTCCCCACCCTACTACGGGTGCTAGCAGTATACTAATGATAAGGGTTATACTAAGGACAGCTTTCGACCTACTCATGTCACGCTCCTTTTCTTGTTCTTCTGCGACTGAACTTTTTAATTGTGAAGGTCCTCTAACATTTAGGATAACATATGAGAAAGTGAGAGTTTAGAATAGGCTAAAAGAAGTTTACCTAACGGTGTCAGGAGGCTGGCTTTTTAGTTTTTATTATGATGTCTTTTATTTTTGCAGGTGATTTTTCCGCTTGGAACTCAACTTTTATTTTAACAGCGTTGACCTTACCTAGTTCTGAGAAGGTCCTTGTCCATTCTGTTGTCCAGGTTTTACCTTTGGTTGTACTGCCTTGCCACCAGACAGTGTAGTCTTCTAGGTTTTTTGCATCTACTTTGATCCCAATTAATTCTCTCATTTTTGTAAATCTTTGCGAAAAGATTCCCCAACCTTTTTTACTAGCTGGGATCTGAAACCAGTTGTCTCTAGTGATCTGGAGGTTTTCTTTGTTTTGTAAGCTAAGAGCAGTGCTAATAACCTCTGCGTGTGGTGTTATTCCAAGCTCAATTGGGATTTTTAGATCCACATTGTACTGTTCTGTATCCTTATTCTTTCCTACCCACCGAGTGATTATTTTTATAGTATCTTTTCCAGGAACCACGTCCAAGTAATAGACAGCCGGTCTGCCTAGGATATAGTGAATTTTTGAAGTGTACAAAATGTCAAAGATAGGTGGTCCCTTTTCTTCTAGTTGAATATACAGCCAGCGGAATGGAGAGCGCTTAGCTTTAGCTGTTGCTTTACCCAGCTTTCGTAGTAGTGCGAAGTTGCTTCCAATCCAACCGTGGGCAGTATCTACGCAAGGCATGTTTAAAAAGTGGGTATTAGGTAAGCTTTCAAAATCCTTTCCATTTATAAACTTTCCTACTTTTTGTTTATACTTTTTTTCACCAATATCTTTTAGCTTTGCGCGGTAGCGGTAGTCAATATGCGCATGCCCTGTTAAATGCGCTACCACGGGATATTTTTCAAACAGCTGGAAAAATCTTTCGGAAATAGTTTTCCAATCGTTGATATCGTTAAATGACCAATCATTAGAGAGTGCAGTTGTCCCTCGAAGCAAGGTGTGGCTGAGAACAAAGATATTATGGTCTGGGGAGTATTTTTTTAGTATTTTTTCAATAAATTCGAAGGTTCTTAGTGGTACTGTAGAAGTCAAGAGTTTTTTGTTTCCTTCTGGGTCGTGCTCTTCCGAGATAAGAATAAAGATTAAGTTTCCAATCTTCACTGCCTTGGTAGCAGATACTCTTCCCAAAACAGTGAAAAAGCCTTCTCCGTAATTGTGAGATTGAAATATCGTGTAGTCGCGGTCATGGTTGCCCATGAGGTCAAAGACAGGAGCTTCTAACTTTTGGACCCATCTCTTGTATCCTTGCCAGTCCTTTTTGTGCCCTGTAGCAGTGAGATCTCCCAGTCCAAAAATATAATTAGGTTTTATATCGTTAAGAGCGCGGATTGCTTTGCGGGGTAGCCATTTGCTAGGGGCGCCAAAGTCGGTTTGGGATTGGATTTTCCTGTGCTTAATGTGAGGATCAGCAAAAAAAGCAATTCGGACCTTGTTTTTCATATTTTGAACAGATTAACACTTGTGATTAGAAATTCAAGTTAAAAACCTATTCTTGCAAAAGGCTTTGTGTTGTAACAAAAATGTGATTAATGTTTTACATAGTTACTGTTTCTAGGGCTTTTTAAGCAGTTGGTCTTTTCTGTTTTCCTTCTCTTTGGCTGTATATTTTTGTGATAAGTTTAACCTATTTTTGTTTACTATACTGAGAGCAAGTTTGGCGCGCTTTGGGTTTGGAGCGGAAGAGAACGGGGTTAAAGGAGGTGAGTTGCGGTGTGCCCAGATGATAAGGATGAAGGAGGGCGAGATCTTTACATTTCGGCGGATGGTCGCGTCCACACTAGTGAGCAGGATGCGGTGGCTGCAAATTGGTGCTTCGAAGAGGCTGGCGGCCGATCGCCTTGCCCTGATCCGGATAGTGATGGTTCGGACAGTGATGGTTCGGATGATGACTAGCATATAGAGCTGGTTGTCTTAGTTTAAGGCGCGGACCAATAAGGAAGAGGCATAGAGATGCCAAACTCAGATACGTGTGGCTAGTTTAAGGGAAGAGTACTCCTTGCGGAGATAAAGCTTATGGCCACTAAGCAAGAACGAAAGTTCTACTCTTTCCTCCTTATTTTTGTAGTTTTGATTGGTTTCAACAGCTTCGGGTTTTCCGACTTCCATAAAGTTGCTTACTTTGTTTTAATTTCAAGTTCAATAGTAAAGACCACTTCCCCTATTTACTCAGCTCAGGCTTTAACTTAGTTTGATACGCCGTTTCGGTGTTTGTTTTGTAGATTTCACTAAGATGCTATAAAGGACCTACGGTGTAAGCTTGCTTTTATATGTTTGGTTAACGTAGTAATATATCTAATATGGAGAGTTCCCTACTTCAAAAAATTTGGGCTAGAAAAATAGTATTGATTGGATTTGTGTTTTTGGTGATAGTGGGGTCTTTTGGTTATACAGTTAATTATCTTTTTCATGAGTTAAAAAGTGTTAATCAGCGCTTGGAAAGCCTATCACAAGAATTGAGTCGGAAAGAAGAAAGTTATGAAAGAAGTATTTATGAAGATCACTTAAGGCACATTGAAAAAATTAAGGTTGAATCAAAAGCATCTAAGTTGGAAGAGGAACTTACTGAGTTATCGGAAAAAGAAGAAAATAAGGAATATTTGGAGATGAAGGAAATATACAGCCTTTACAATTCTCTTAAGTTGAACTTGGAGAGAAATGAGGAACTAGGCTTAGATGTGGCTCACGAATTAGAAGAAATGGAAGATTTGGAGGGATTGCTCTTGGAGAAAGACTTCGATGTTTTAAAAGAGAATATGCTGGATATAATAAGTTCTTTAGATGATGATCACGAAGAATACTTGGCGTCACTCCGTCCCCGGGAAGTTCCTCGTTCTGACATTGAAGGGTACGACTTTGTTACTGTAAATACAGAGAGAGGAAGCTTTGGAGTGCATTTGGTGAAAGTTGCTCTTTCTGATGTGCGGGTAGTAACTTCTTCAGCAAGCGAAGATACTTGTTATGACAACTGTCCAGTTAAACCTCTGGAAGAGCATATTAAAGATCACGGCGGTTATGCGGGGATGAGTGCTAGTTATTTTTGCCCCCCGGATTACGTTACCTGTGCCAATAAAACAAATTCTACTGATTTTGCATTTTACAATTCTAGTAATGGGCGGTGGTTGCAAAAAGAAGCTCTAAGCTGGAGCAAGACGGGTTTAGCCACGTTTAAAGATAGCTCAGCAAAGTTTTACCAGAGATCTTCTGATTATGGTGGCGAGGCGGGTTCTGCTGGGCTTTCTAATTATCCTACTCTCTTGTCAGAAGGTGAAGTTGTGGTAGATATAGATGACCTTACTTCTTACCAGACTGATATTCGCGGATTAAGAGGAGCAATTGGTGTGGATGGTAGTAACCTTTACCTAGCGCTTGTTAATGGGGCGACTGTGCCAGAATCGGCTTATGCGATGAAAGCTTTGGGAGCAAGGGACGCCTTGAATTTGGACGGCGGGGCAAGTTCTGCCCTTTATATTAACGGTAAATATGCAGTAGGTCCGGGGAGAGAACTTCCCATTGCTATAGTTTTGGCCAAGTAGGTACGAGGAGTGTGCTACCCAGTGCTGTGTAAGTGGTTGCTCGCAAAGGTATTACCTTTGATTGCCTTTTTAGTTTTGTACTCAAAAGAACTCTCAGAAATAAACTAACAACTAAAAGAGTGTAAAAAAGTGTGCAAGCAATTGAAACTCCCTGTAGGGTAGCGGCTGTTAGACCTTAGAGGTCTAAATTTATTTTTTGTAGCTTTTGTAGTTTTTAGCAGCTTCTGGATTTTTGGATTCCATAAAGTTAATCACTTTTGACCGAATTTGGGCAGTGGAGACGACATCCTCGCTTTGCTGTACCCAGGTTTCAATTTGGTTAGTAACATCATTAGCATTTTCCTTTGAAAGTCCAGCTGCCAAAACACTTCGGCGAAGCTTTTCGCGGTCAAAATCTTCCAAGCTATTATCTTTCTTTCTTATTTTAACCATACATAAATTCACCCCCTTTTAGGTTTGTTTTGTTTTGCTTTGAATTTAGGGTAGCACAAACTTTTGGCTTGTGCATGGGTATGATCAATTCTGGCTTAGAGCAGATGAATGTTATGTTATGTAAAAAACGTTTGACAACCAAAACTCTTTGTGCTATAAAGTTGATAACAAGTGAATAGTGACTAGCACCTTGATAATTCTTGGACGCTCCCGCAAAAGGGAGCTTTTTTTTTTTTTTTTCGCGGAAATATAGAAAATCCGCGGTTTGAGCTCCCTTAATGGGAGCTTTTTTATTAGGGAGTAAAGAAAAGATGAAAATATATTTTACAGCTTCGCAAGAACAAAAAGCGGACTTTCAGCATATCTACGAAAGAATTGTAAATTATTTAGAAGGTCAAGGCCATGATGTTTACAAAGCACTATATTCAGGGGATGTAAAGGAATTTAGCAACTTGCCTGAGTTTAAGCTTAATGAGTTGAGTAAGGAGTGGTTTTCACAGATGGCAAAAGCTGACTGCGCAGTTGTTGAAGGTTCGTATCCATCCTCGATCCACACTGGGTATCAGCTGGGACAACTTGTTTCCCAGCAAAAACCGACCATACTAATTTACAAAAGTAATAGGAATCCTATTTTTGCAAACGGGGCTGATTCCAGCCGATTAATTAAGTCTGCTTACGATGAGGACATTTTGGAAGATGTTTTGGATTGGTGTTTGGAAGAAGTAAAAAATACTTTTAATCGCAGATTTACTTTTTACATCTCGCCAGAAATTGACAAAATGCTTAATGAAGCTACTGAGAGAAACTCGGTAAGCAAGTCGGAGTTTATTCGCCAGCTTATTAAAAAAGAAGTGTAAAACCCCTCCCCTACTTACTTTTTCCTACTTTCTCAGATAATTTTTTGTTCTTACGTGCATAAAAATTATGCACAGCATAAATATGTGGAATTGCCTGTTTTTCTAGGTAGTTTTAAAATTTTGGCGAACCTTAAAAAGTTAGCTGCAGATAGAGATGGAAAGGAGGTGAGACTGATGGGTAAAAGATTCAAGAAGTATGACAGTACTGGTGTTCTAGATGCCCTGCTCGGCACGGGTCGCTCGACGACTGTTGAGGATACCAAGACTGGAAACCGAGCGAGAGCTTGGGGCCGAGACAGGCAAGAAGCGGACCGAAACGCTTGGGACAAGTTGGAGAGTAAGCAGGGACCCCCTCCCTCCAAGCGCTAAATGCGCGTTAGGAAGAGCAGTATTACGGAAAGAGTACTCCCCTGGGGAGAAAAGCTCAACGCTCTTGAGCAAGAACGCAGGTTCTACTCTTTCCGCTTTTTTTCTTTCTTTGTGGTTTTGAAATAAGCTTTTGTTATAATAGACTTTGCATGGTGCAGTATTTGCTTTTTGCAATTGCCTTTTTAATTGCTGGTGTTGGAGTGGAGCTAATTGGTTTTGGTATTTCTGCAATTTTAATGTCTCTCCTTCCTTTTATCTTGCCTCTCTCTACTGCTATCCCCCTGGTAGCTGTTATTTCGCTAGTTGCTACTGGTATTGTTGCTATAAAGACTAAAACGCACAATCTTTCTCCACACCTAATTCCGCTTTTTGCGGGAGCTTTTGTTGGAGTTCCGTTGGGAATTTTATTTTTGGGATATGCTCAGGAGGAAACACTCTCTTTGATTTTGGGGGTGGTTCTTATTGTGTACGTCCTTTATAACTTTTTTAGCAAAGAGAGTTTCTTAAAGATGGGCAATGTTGGCGGTTTTATTATGGGGTCTATTGCTGGGTTTTTTGGTGCTTCCTTTAATGTTAATGGTCCTTTGATTGGGCTCTATTCGATTGCAAACGAAAACCTTTCTAAACATGAGAATAAGGATTTGGTTGCTACTTATATGGGTATTACCGGGGTTTTTGTTGTTGTGGGACACCTTCTTTCCGGGCGGATAACTGGAGAAGTATTGCGTTATGTTCTTTTCGCATTACCTTGCCTCTTTTTGGGGCTGTTCTTGGGAACAGAGCTTTTTAAGAAAGTGAGCCCAATTTGGATAGAGCGTGCGATTTATGCTTTTGTTTTTATTGCTGGTGTGAGTCTGTTATTTAAGTAAGTTTTAAACCTGGTACAGATGGTGGTGGAGATGAGGATATGATGGCGGAGGGCCAATGGAGTTCTATGATAGGAAACCAGACCATTGGAAATGCCAGTAAAAGTAGTTATGTTTCTTTACCCTTATAAAGGTCCCAGGCGGTTATGATTCCTTTTATATTGCCGGACTTTTTGCTTCCGGGAGTTAGGTAAATTACGCCTAGCCGCTTTCCTTCATTGATGTAATTTTGAAACTGTTACATAACTTCATAAAAGCTAACGTTAGGGTCTAAAAACTCTACTTCAGCAGTATTTGCGCGAGAAGTTAAGGTATCTTTAATATTTTTGACCAAAAGATCTTCTTGGACTTTGTGTTGGTTGTAAAGTTTCAATACTGTGTTTTCGGAAAAAGTTCCAATGTAATTCCGCTTGTGGACAATAGGGACGTTGGTGTAGAATGGCGGCTTGGGTTACTTTGGTTTTCCCGAACGGCAGGCAGCGCAGAGACGAATTCAATAAGGCTCGGATACAGCTATCGTGCGAAGAGGAATCTGGTCCTGTGGAGCTAAACTTTCAGAGAGTTATTTTTGTGGGATCTGTGAACGGTTTTAAGATTCCCGCAAGTGTAATCAGACATTCTGAGATTGATACTTTTTATGGCGGGGAAAAAGAGGGGGCAGTCACTTTGCGGTTTGATTCTGCGGGTGATGCCAATGATTGCTTGGATAGAATCCAGGACTTTGTTGAAAAATATGAGTATTGGCGTACCCTTATTCTTTTTGGTGCTTTCGAGGTTGTTTATGTGGGTGGGACTACAGTTGACCCACAAGCAGTTGAAGAGGGAGAGAAGGTTTTGGTTTGATCTTTTTTTGCGGAGGTTTGAAATTGCAAAATTGCCTTGTTTTAGGCAGGCTTCACCCTCCGCCTTTTCTTTACACTAATATATTGGTCGAAATCTTGTGATATTCCAAGGTATTTGATCTAAAAGCTGTGCAAAGAAAACCCCTTGGCACAGGGGCTAGTCCTGTTGGCTTTTTGCTTGTTTTTTCTGAGTGACCGATAATTTTCATTCTTTTTGTGTCAAGAAAATAAATGAAATTTGATTCTCTGCATGATACAAGGAGTGCGTTTTCTTTATTGTTTAAAAAGCGGATTGAACTAGGAAATTTTCCTACCAGTGTGGATTTTGTAAATGTTTTCTTTTCTAAATCAAATTTATGAACCATATTTTTTCCCATATTGGAAACGTAGGCATATTTACCATTTTTGGTTACGAGCACATCTCGCATATTTCCGCTGTAAGCTTTTGACGCGAACCGGACAAGTTTAGAGCTTTTTTGGTATTTTCCCCTATTTTCTTTAAGGAAATGTAGTTTTCGTGAGTAAAAACCTGCTACTAAGACTGTGCCTTCTGGGGTAAATGTTATTCCCCGGGGACGGTTGCCGCAGTGAATTACCTGTTTGATTTTGGGCGATTTCGTATTTTCCATATCAATGATTGAGATGTTATTACTTCTCCAGTTGGAAACAAAAACCAAATTTTTTTGGGGATGCTTTTTTGCAACTTTGCTCCAAGACCCACCTGTCCTAGTTTTAGAGACTATTTCTTGAGTGTTCTTGTTGATAATGTAGAGATAGCTTCTTTCTATTGGTCCCCGTTTGAAGTTACTGGTGGTAGCAAGTAGCAGCGAGTCAAAAGTTTCTAGCTCTATGCAATGTTCGGGAAGGCTTATTTCAGATTCTAGGAAAAGGTTTTTATTTTTTATCTTAAAGATTTGAATGCATTTCCCCCGCATACAGCTGACGTAAGCGCGGTTTTTCTGGGGATCAAAGATAACCTATTTTGGCTCCGACTTTGTTTGGATTTTGGCTAACCTTTTACTCTTGGTAGGTGATTTTCTTGGTTCTTCAAAGGCAGCTGCTTTATGTTTTTTTAATAGTTGAGCCCGAAGAAACTCAACCAAATCGTTTGTAATATTTATGAGCACTCTATTTAGTAGAACTAAAAAATCCTTTAAAAGTCACAATGTTTTTTTGTGGCGGGCTGGAATTATTTGTGGGGCGTTAGAGTTTTATGTTTTGATAGTCGGGGTCGTTTTTCATTTTCTCTTCAAGTATCTTGTTAACAACATCGTTTTTGGAAGATAGTTTTAATTTTGCTTTCAGGAATTTTAGATAGTTATTTATTTCTTCGGAAAGGCGGACTGTAAAGCGTACCCGGGGAACTTTCTTTTGTGCTTTTTTGAGAAAATCCTCAATTATTTTTTCCAAATTTTCTTCTTTATATACAATAATTTTTAAATTGCTAGAGGGGTGTCCGAGTAGAGCAACGTCGGGGCGTTCATTTTTGTTTTTGTTAAAGAGGATGAGAGATGGTTTGGATTGATTTATAGCTTCTACTGCTTCGAAGTCTAGAAGGTGTGATTTACGCGACATTTCTAGAACAATAATATCAGAGCTTTTTATATCCTCGATTTTTGAACTGTAAATATTTGTGGCAGCTTCCCTCCCCCACTCTTCCATGTAATCCCATTCTATTCCCAGTGTGGTTTGGATTACGTTGCAGCCTTTTTGACTAAGAATATCTACAATTTTGTGACAGAGGACCTCTTCCTCCTTTTGTTTAGGTTGCGCATCAAAATAGGCGCGAACAATTTCGTTCATAAATCTATAAACTCCTCGACAAGGTAACTAGAAAATAGTTAACTAAAACCAGTATGTAAAAAGTGCCACCTAATTTTATTAAAAATGACACTTAATGTGCCAAATGTCAAGTGACAAAAATTTCAACACTCGCAATAGCCTTCCCTCCCCCACCAAGTTGAGCTTTGACAATTTTGCCCAATTATTAGATAAGGGGCAAAGGAAAAAGCTAAATAAAATTTCTCACAACCCTGACCGAGATCTTAGAAAAACAGTTTATCTCTCTAGCGGAGGCAGGTTTTACAAATACATAAACTTTATGCGGGAGTTTGCTTATTCCTTAAACTACGTTCCTATTCACCCTATTGGTACTCTCGATTATTATCTGAGTAGCGTTTCCCATAAAAATAAGAAGGAAGAGGTTGTAAAGGATTGTTTTTCCTTGCTTGAAGGGTGTGATGAGTTGTGGGTCTTTGGAGAGGAGCGTCCGCTGTTTGATGGAAAAGAAACTTCAGCGCATATTTCCAATTTTCCGGAGGGTGTTTTGGCGGAGATTTATTTCTGGCTTGCTCATAAGCCAGATCAGCCTCTAAGGTTTGTAACTTGGGGTGATATTGGTATTCCAAAGTATGTTGATGAAAGCAATTGGCATATTTTTAATAGTATAGGAGAAAAGGCAGAGTTACAGAGTGGTAAGAAACTTAACTATCCGGTGATATTGGGAATTATTGATCTTGGTTCTAGCACAGTTAAACTTTATGTTTGTAAAGTTAATAAGGATGGCAGCGCGGAGACCGTCCACAAAAAATCAGTTTATACTAATTTGGTAGAAAACTTCTTTGAAAAAAAAGTTTTGGGCGAATTGCCGCGGAAGCGAACTCTTCAGGCAGTTGAAGAGCTTTTGGAAGAAGCAGACTCTCGCGGTGCAGTTGATGTGAAGTTGGTAGGGACTGGTGCTTTGCGGATGGCTAAAAATGCCGAGGAGTTTATGTCTACAATAAAGCAAAAGACAGGGCTGGAGTTGGAGGTTTTAACGGGGGAAGACGAGGCTCGCTTAGTTTTTGAGGCTGTTCATGAAAGTTTTGCGGGAGTTGAACGTCCTTTGGCTGTTTTGAACGTAGGCGGAAGTACTACCCGGCTGGTAACAAGTGATCCGGATGGAGAAATAATTAAGAATGTTAGCTTCCCTTTGAGTGTAACTGATCTTAATGAAAAGTATTATGCGGAAGATATAATTTCCGCAACTGACTACAAAAAACTGGTTGGTGAGATTGAAGAAGTTTTGGATCAAAAAGGTATAGGTAAGCTGGAGGGTGACCTTCTGTTTATTTATACTGGAGGAGAACTTGATTATATGCTGATAACTGGTTTTCCATTGGAAAATTCCGATTATTCGCGGCAGCATCCGAAAGAGTTATCTATTAGTGCTTTGGAAAAACATGCGGAAAAGATGCGTCAGATGCCGAAAGACGAACTTCGGAGCTATATGCCTAGTAATCCAAAGTGGATAGATGGGGCGGTAGTTAGCAATGCCTTGGGTGAAACTATTGCTAAGAGAGTAGGAGCAAAAACAATAATACCCAGCAATAAAAATGTAAATGATGGAATTATTTTGACAATGTTTGAAGAATAACAAAAGAAATGTTTGAAGAATAACAAAAGAGAAGGGCTGGGGCTGGCTTTTACACCAGCCCCGAAAACCGCAAAAGAAATCTTGAGAAATTTCTTTTGGGCTATATTTATATCTTAACACTTTTATCATGTTTAGCAATTATTATTTAAATTTACTTCTTTTTGATGAAAAAAGCTTTCTCAATTTTTTGAGGAGTTTGGGTTTTGAAATTACCCTTGAAGAATGCGCCGATATTATGCGAGTTTTGAAGGAGTACTGTTCCAAGAATAATCCCTCGGGTTCCGCAAATGATTTTGAGATATGGGTTAGAGATATTGTTCAGCATTGGTAGCAGGACCAAGTAAATTAGAAGTAAGCTTACGGTTTTTATTTTATGCCTTAAGTTTGAATTTTAGAAACCTTTTATTTTTTCCCCTTTTTGATAAAATCACATTATGCAGGAAGATAGACGACAGGTTGCTTATTTTTCAATGGAGGTTGGTGTAGATTCTAGAATACCCACCTACTCTGGTGGTTTGGGTGTATTGGCTGGGGATTTTCTAAAAGCAAGCGCAGACAATTCGCTTCCCATTTTAGGTGTTACTCTGCTTTCTCGTGGAGGCTACTTTTACCAGAAGGTTGAGGGTGATCGGCAAGTAGAGGCTCCAGTTAGTTGGCGGTTGGACGACTTTTTAGAACCTGTTGATGTTAAGGTTCAGGTTAAAGTGGCGGGGCGAGATGTAGCTGTTACTGCTTGGAAGTATTTGATTGAGGGTGTTTCCGGATACCGAGTCCCATTATTTTTCTTGGACACGGATTTGCCGGAAAATGCGAATGAAGATAGAGGTCTTACCAATGAGCTGTACGGCGGTGGTGATATGTATCGGATGAAGCAGGAACTTATTTTGGGGGTTGGTGGGGTTCGGCTGCTTCAGGAGTTAGGTTATGATTCAGTTGAGCACTATCATCTTAATGAGGGGCATTCCTCATTTCTTTGTTTGGAACTTCAAAAGCAACTAGGTAGCAGGGAAAAAGTTCGCGAATTTTGTAAGTTTACTACCCACACACCTGTACCAGCTGGACATGACAAGTTTCCCCTTAGGGATGTGAAGTTGGTTCTTAGTGACTCTCTTTTTCAAGCAATACCTTCTGGGCTTAAGGAAAAAGATCGCCTGAATATGACTGAATTAGCGTTAGAGATGTCTGGTTACATAAATGGTGTTGCAAAGCGGCATGCGCAAATTTCCCGATCTATGTTTCCTAATTTCCCAGTTCATTCTATTACTAACGGGGTACATGCTCAGACTTGGACCTCTGAGCCGTTTCAAGAGCTTTATGATTTAGAACTACCGGATTGGCGGCGAGATCCTTCTACATTAAGATCTGCAACTCGAATTGAAGAGGAAAAAATCTGGAAAGCGCACCAAAAGGCAAAAACAAAGGTTATTGACTATGTCAATAGTCAAAAAAACGCTGGCTTTGATTACGACTTTTTAACTCTTTGTTGGGCGCGGCGCTTTACTTCTTATAAGCGTCCCCTGCTCTTTTTGGAGGATAAAGAAAGGCTAAGAGATATTGCAAATACCCAAGGTCAGTTGCAGATTATTTATGCGGGGAAAGCCCATCCCCGAGATAAGGAGGGAAAGGAATTAATTAGGGAAATTATCAAATTGTCCCGGAAACTTACTGGTAAGTTAAGTTTGGTTTATCTTGAAAATTACAATATAGATTTGGCAAAGGACTTAGTTGCTGGCGTGGATTTGTGGCTTAATACCCCCCAGCCACTGCGGGAAGCCTCAGGGACAAGCGGGATGAAGTGTGCATTGAATGGTGTTCCTCAACTTAGTGTACTGGATGGCTGGTGGCGTGAGGGTTGGGTAGAAGGTAAAACTGGGTGGGCTTTCGAGGGCTCGGAAGAGTTGTACCAGAAACTAGAACAGGATATTGTTCCTACTTTTTATAACAAACCGGCTAAGTGGCAAAATATTATGAAGCAAGCAATTGTGCTAAATGCTTCATTTTTCAATGCTAGCAGGATGGTACAGGAATACTTGCACCGGGCGTATCGCTAGGAAGTTTTAATCTTTAAGAAATCTTACACTTTTTTAACTTATAATTAATAGAAATTTGTTAGCTTTAAATCAGCATTATGAGAATTACGAGCTCTGTACTAGAAAAAGAGCAGTATATTCCGCAAAAGTATACTTGTAACGGGGCTGGAATTAGTCCCCCCTTGGAAATTGAGGACATTCCCCCAGAAGCGGTTAGTTTGGTTTTGGTAATGGATGATCCTGATGCTCCAGGAGGCACATTTACCCATTGGTTAGTTTGGAATGTAAGTGCGGATACTTCTAAAATAGAAGAGAATTCACTACCTGCTGGGGCGGTAGAAGGAATAAACAGTAGTGGAGAGGTTGGTTATTATCCACCCTGTCCCCCATCTGGCGTCCATCGGTATTTCTTTCGGTTGTATGCTTTGAAAGATCAAATTGATCTTGAATCTGGGGCACAAAGATCGAAACTTGAAGAGGCAATGGCCCCTTTTGTGGTTGGCAGTGCGAGTTTTATGAAAAAGTGTGCTGCCTGACCTTTTTAATGACCTATGGGGTAAGCTACCTATCCTATATTTGAGTATATAATGTACTCCTACTTTTTTAGTCATTATAAGAACTTGCTAATACCCTGCCTCT